>JBNMPS010000040.1:0-19594 GCA_051277005.1 Pseudohongiellaceae bacterium | reverse complement strand
AGCGTCATCGACGCTGATACCTGACTGAACCAGTTCGCCAATTTTTTTAGAGGCTTGTTTACGTTCAGTTAGCAACGTTTGCTCTTCACTTTCTGCCGATTTTCGCTCGGCATCCAGGCGCTCAAATTCGGCAACATCTAAAATATATTTTTTCTTTTTTAACTTTTCTGCAACCGCAGGAAGATCTTGACGAATGCGTTTAATATCCAGCATGGAGTGTAAAACCTGTATAAATTATAAATGTAAATTAAAAAACAAATCGAGTTAATACGATAGCCAGCCAGGCCACCAGCAAACAAACTAATAAGCTGCTTGCAATATACGTGACCGCCGTCATTAACTGGCCATGCTCTAACAGCGTTATCACTTCAAGAGAGAATGTAGAAAAGGTGGTAAATGCACCTAAAAAACCAACCATTACAATACTGCGCCAATCGGGGTGTAATGATAAACGCTCTGCGATTAAAACGTACATCACGCCAATAAAAAAGGAGCCTATAACGTTGACGCTCAAAGTACCCATTGGGAATTTACCATGATTAAACTGGTTAATCAGGTTGACCATGCCATGGCGACATAAGGCTCCCCCTGCTCCACCCAATGCGATCAGTAGCAGTTGCTTCATATTGTAGCTATTCCTTAACGTAGCGGCGTATTCTACTGTTTTTATCCAGTTCGCGCAGGTTATTTAACTTATCGCTAATTTTAAGCTCCAGCCCTCTGGGTACAGGCTGGTAATAGCGTTTATCTTTTAACGCCTCAGGCAAATAATTTTCGCCGGCGGCATAGCCATTGGGCTCATCATGGGCATAGCGATATTCAGCGCCGTAATCCATCTCTTGCATGAGGCTAGTAGGCGCATTGCGTAAATGCACCGGCACATCGTAACTGGGCTGACTCTTTATTTCGGCCATGACCTGATTGTAAGCACTGTACACGGCATTACTTTTGGCCGCGCTAGCCAAATAAACCACTGCCTGGGCTATCGCCAATTCGCCTTCTGGGCTGCCTAGTCGCTGCTGTACATCCCAGGCATTGAGAGAGATTTCTAAGCCTCTTGGATCGGCATTACCAATATCTTCACTGGCCATACGCACCACTCTTCTAGCAATGTATAAGGGATCACAACCGCCATCTATCATCCGACAAAACCAATATAAGGCGCCGTCTGGTGAGCTGCCTCTTACTGATTTATGCAATGCGGATATTTGCTCATAAAATAAATCGCCACCTTTATCAAAACGCCGAACATAGCCATCAAGAATTTCATCTAAAATCTCATCGGTAATCGCGGCGGCTTGCTGGCCATCAATCAATTCAGCGGCGAGCTCTAGTAGGTTGAGGCCGCGTCTAGCGTCTCCATCTGCCGCTTGAGCTAACCGAGCGAGCTGAGAAGATCCCGCAGTCACACCCTCTAAGGATGCAATGCCCCTCGTTAAGATGTTGCTAATGGCTTGGTCGCTTAACTCTCTAAGCTTATAAACTCGGGTCCGTGACAGCAGTGCATTATTTAATTCAAAGGAAGGGTTCTCGGTCGTTGCGCCAATAAACAACACGGTGCCATCTTCAACATAGGGTAAAAAAGCATCTTGCTGAGATTTATTAAAACGATGAACTTCGTCGATAAATAAAATGGTTTGCTTCTGCTGAGCTTGATATTGCTTAGCCTCTTCAACGGCCGCTCGAATATCTTTTACGCCCGATAAAACAGCAGAAAGCGTAATGAAATGCGCATCGCAACGTTCGGCAACAATCTTTGCCAGTGAGGTTTTACCGACACCGGGCGGTCCCCACAAAATCATCGAATGAACTTGGCCGGCATCCAAGGCTTCACGTAGTGGCTTGCCTTTACTTAAAATATGCTCTTGGCCAATGTAATGGTCTAGTTGTAAAGGTCTGAGCTTAGCCGCAAGAGGTTGATACACTTGCTGCCGGGAAGCGAACAGATCAGTCGTCATTATTGATCACTTCAATGCCACTGGGGGCGACAAAATTAAATTGTTGATCAGCAATCTCAGTATTAATCTGCAGATTTGAAAAATCAACCGATGTGATCTGGTCAAAATTATCCATCATTTTCATGGTGCTGATTTGCTTGTTGTTAAATATAATTTCTAACGCAGAAAACGCACCCGTACTTGTTTTTGGCAGTAATTTAAACCCTAGTTTATCACCCTCAGCCATGTACTGCTCAACATGATAATTGCCCGCAATAGCGTCAATGTTACCGCTTAATAATAAAGCCGGCGCTTTATCAATACTCTCGTTATAGTTTTCTACGTTAACTTGGTCTAAATCTATATCGTGAAGCCATAGTTTTTCGCCATTAGTGACCACCAAGTATTGATAGGGCTGCTGTGTAGACCAATGGAGTTTATTGGGGCGCTTTACTATTAAACTGCCTAAAGATTCTTGCAGCACATTGCCCTTGTTATCTTTAATCGTTTGTTTGAAATCGGCGGTGAGGGTACGAGCGCCTTTTAATTGTTCAGCTAAGCTCGCTACCGCGCCATTAGCGCTTTGATTAATATTTTCTTCAGCATAAGAAAAAAACGACACACATACAAAAACAGATAATAAAATAAAATGACGCACAGTAACCTCTTAAATTATTCGACAGGTGATGGAGCTAACACTTCACGGGCACCGTTGTGCCCCATTTCTGATACAACGCCAGCAGATTCCATGGTCTCAATTAATCGAGCTGCACGGTTATAGCCGATGCGCAGCTTACGCTGCACCGCTGAGATTGATGCTCTACGACTTGAAGTCACAAAGTGAAGCGCCTCGTCATAGAGAACATCCGCTTCGTCGGCACCACCATCACCGCCTTCGGAGGCAATACCTGGAATCACATTACTGGCACCATCGTCTAACAGGCCTTGGATGTATGAGGGTTCGCCTCTGTGTTTCCAATCAGCAACCACGCGATGCACTTCATCATCATCAACAAAAGCACCATGGACACGAATAGGCAAACTGGTACCGGGAGGCAGATATAACATATCGCCCTTACCCAGTAATTGCTCTGCACCACCTTGATCGAGAATAGTTCGTGAATCTACACGAGAAGAAACCTGACAAGCCATTCGCGTTGGCACGTTAGCCTTAATAAGACCAGTAATAACATCAACTGATGGACGCTGCGTACCCAAAATAAGATGGATGCCTGCCGCTCTCGCTTTTTGGGCAATACGAGCAATTAATTCTTCAACTTTTTTACCCACTGTCATGATCATGTCGGCAAATTCATCAATCACCACAACAATCGCGGGGAGTTTTTCTAGCTCTAGAAGTTTTGGTGGCTCTACCCCATCAACCGGAATATAGTTTTCATCGGGTTTATAAAAAGGATCCATAATGGGTTCACCAGCGGCTTTTGCCTCGGCCACTTTACGATTAAACCCGGCTAAGTTTCTGACCCCCAGTGCGGCTAATAATTTATAACGGCGTTCCATTTCAGCAACACACCAACGCAGGCCATTGGCTGCTTCACTCATATCAGTGATGACGGGCGTTAGTAAATGCGGAATACCGTTGTACACCGTTAATTCAATGACTTTTGGATCAACTAAAATAAAGCGGACGTCTTCGGGCCCCGATTTATACAGCAAGCTCAATATCATCACGTTGATTAATACAGATTTACCCGCACCGGTCGTACCCGCCACTAACAAGTGAGGCATTTTTGCCAAATCAGCCACCACCGGCTCACCGGCAATATCGTGCCCGAGTGCCATTGTGAGTGGCGATTTAGAATCTTCATAGGCCTTGGACGAAAGCACATCGTGAAAATTAACAATGGCTCGATCTTCATTGGGAATTTCTATACCCACTACCGGCTTGCCGGGAATAACTTCAACCACACGGACACTAATAACCGCTAACGATCTAGCAATATCTTTAGCAATACCCACAATTTTACTGACCTTAACACCGGTGCCAGGCTGGATTTCAAAACGGGTAATAACGGGGCCAGGGAACACCTCAACCACTTCAGCAATGACACCAAAATCTTTAAGTTTATGTTCCAGTAATTTGGATAGCGCTTCTAAAGCTTCTGTTGAATAGCCTTTTTTAGAAGAGTGATCTGCAGGATTTAATAAAGTCAAAGGCGGCAATGTACCGGTAACGACTGATTCAAATAACGGCTGCTGTTTTTCACGCTCTTTACGCTCACTCCGCTCGGGCTGTTGCTTAGGCATGGGTTTAATCAGCGGCGGTTTTTTAGTTTTATTTATCTCGATTTGCTTGGTAATAACAACCTTGCGCTCTTGCTGGACTTTTTTCTGATTCTTTTTCTCACGATAACTGCGCCAACGCTGTATTAATTTATCACGGATGTAGGATGAAACACGCAGTGCTAAAGCACCGAGTTTATCCATTAAGCGCAACCAAGATATATCGGTAAATATTGTCATGCCAAATAACAGCAAGGAAAGCAGTATCAACCGACCACCAAAGATACTAAAAGCCGAAACCGTACTGCTTGCCATGGCCTGCCCTAAAGCGCCACCATCACCAAAAGGTAAATCAGATGAATGGTAATCACCAATCGTTGCCAAGCCCGTACTAGCAACCATCACCATAATTAAACCAGCAATACGAATGAATAAATTAGCCCAGTTAAACGGCCCCTGCCTATATCGCTCACGAAATAAAAGCCAAGAACGATAACCCAACATGAGAGGGAATAAATAGGCCATGTAGCCAAACAGTGAATAGAACACATCAGCCAGCCAAGCACCGGTAGGGCCGCCTAAGTTGCTAATGGAGTGCCCTGCCCCGGTATCTGACCAGCTTGGGTCCATTGAACTGTAGCTGACTAGAGCAACCAGCAAATAGATAAACACAGCCAATACACCAATCAATGCGCCTTCTCTTAAGCGAGGCACTAGGGTTTCGGCAGCAAGTGTGGGTGATTTTTTGTCGACAGTGACCGGTTTGCTCAAGGTCAAAATACCTTATCCCTGTTCGGGCTTTTATTCTTAAAAATTGCCCCAATATTATCACCTAAGATAGCAAAATGCTCGGCTTTGGCTGGTTAAATTATCTAGGCTTACGCTTTAGCCTGGCAGGCTTTTCAATTATGATAAGGGGCTTTGCTACAACATATGTTTACTTATTGAGCATTCATAAATGCTCACGCAATCCATTGTATCTAATACGGGTTTTTTATGAGCGATATTCAACACCACAAACTCATTATTCTAGGGTCTGGCCCTGCGGGTTATACCGCAGCCGTTTATGCTGCTAGAGCCAATCTTAATCCAGTACTCATTACTGGCATGCAACAAGGCGGTCAATTAACCACCACAACCGATGTCGACAATTGGCCTGGTGATGTTGAGGGCTTACAAGGCCCAGACCTTATGGTGCGTATGCAACAACATGCGGAGCGCTTTGATACACAGATTCTTTTTGACCATATCGAAGAGACTCAATTACAGCAACGCCCTTTCATCCTGAAAGGAAACAACGCCACTTATAGTTGTGATGCGCTAATTATTTGTACGGGGGCATCCGCTCAATATTTAGGCTTAGACTCAGAACAAGCCTTCATGGGTAAAGGTGTTAGTGCCTGCGCTACCTGCGATGGTTTTTTCTATCGTGACAAAAAAGTCGCCGTTATTGGTGGCGGCAACACGGCGGTTGAAGAAGCGCTTTACCTCTCAAATCTCGCCGCTGAAGTTACCCTCGTTCATAGAAGAGAGGGCTTGAGAGCTGAAAAAATCCTTCAAGATAAGCTGTTCGAGAAAGAGAAGAATGGCAACGTCAATATTATGTGGAATCACACGCTAGACGAAGTAACCGGTGATGATATGGGCGTCTCGGGCCTCAATCTTAGCAGCACCAAAGATGGCAGTACTAAGAGCATTGACGTTGACGGCGTCTTTATCGCCATTGGCCACAAACCCAATACCGATATATTTGCCGGCCAACTAGATATGAAAGATGGCTACATCACTATCAACAGTGGGTTAGAAGGCGGCGCAACAGGTACCTCAATTGAGGGTGTATTTGCTGCTGGCGACGTTGCTGATCACATTTATCGTCAAGCCGTAACCTCTGCTGGAGCTGGCTGCATGGCCGCACTAGACGCCGAGCGCTACTTAGACGACCTGATCTAGCCTCGATGGCTACCCTGCCCTGGCTGGACCCTGAGGAGCTGTATTTCCCGGCTACCCATACAGCACTTCACGAACCCAACGGCCTATTGGCTGTTGGGGGCGATTTAAGCCCCGAAAGGCTCCACCTCGCCTACCAAAGTGGTATTTTTCCTTGGTATGAAGAAGATGAGCCCATTATGTGGTGGTCACCTAGCCCGAGAGCGGTTCTTTTCCCTGACAAAATTCATATATCACGTAGCCTACGTAAACGCATTAATCGCCAAGAATTTAAGGTCACCTGTGATCAAGCCTTTGATCAAGTCACCCAACATTGCGCACTCACCCCTCGAGGTGGACAACATGGCACCTGGATTACCGAGGAAATGCGGGAGGCCTACTCTGAGCTGCATCGCTTAGGCCATGCCCACTCCATCGAGACATGGAACAATGGCACGCTTGTTGGCGGTTTATATGGCGTGAGTATCGGTAAAATGTTTTTTGGTGAATCGATGTTTAGCCACCAAACTGATGCCTCTAAAATCGCCTTTGTGGCACTCGCTCAAAACCTGCAACGATGGGGATACCCGGTTATTGATTGCCAAATTAGCCACCCACACTTACAAAGCCTAGGCTCTGAAGAAATTAACCGATCTGAGCTTAATGATTTCTTAGAGCGCTATACGGTAAAACAAGGTATTGAAGACTGGCATAGCCACTGGCAACAACCGATTAACCCCGGCTTAGTGCAGCCCATATAGCTATATCCATAAACCATGATTGATTTAGAGCAGCTAAAGTTTTTCTCAACCCAGGAACACCCCTGCAGCTATCTACCCGGTGAAACCGCAAAAACGATTTTTTTAGACCCCAGCCAGGCTATAGAGCAAGTGCTGTACAGCTCACTATTACAATTGGGCTTCCGTCGCAGCGGCGAGAATATTTATCGCCCCCATTGCGCCGATTGCCAGCAGTGCATCTCCGTTCGAGTTCCTGCTAAAGAATTCAAAGCTAATAGGCAGCAACGACGAGTCATTAAAAAAAACCAGGATTTAACGGTAACATCACTCAATACCATCGATACCGACGAATGCTACCGGCTGTTTGAAAAATACATCAATCTGCGCCATACCGATGGTGACATGTACCCCACCTGCCAGCAGGATTATCAAAGCTTTCTATGCACTGACAATGCTGTTGCTCAGTATTATGGATTCTATCTAGATGATCAGTTACTAGCCGTGGCCATCAGCGACAATCTCGTCCAAGGCTTGTCAGCTGTTTATAGCTTTTTTGATCCTGATTATGACAACCGTAGCTTGGGTACTTATATGATTCTCTGGCAAATTAGCGAGTGCGTGACGCTAAACCTAAATGCCCTATACCTGGGTTACTGGATAAAAAAGTGCCAAAAAATGAGCTATAAATCCAAATTTAGGCCTTTAGAGCTATATATCAACAAGCAATGGCTCCGAATGAGCTAAATCCTTTTTGATTCTCAAGGAATTTTAGGTACAATGCGCGCAGTTTTTCGCCAGCTAGTGCGATTATTATCAACTTTTGAGGTAAATGCCGAATGGCAAAAGAAGAACAAATTGAAATGGAAGGTGAGGTCATTGATACCCTGCCTAACACTACATTTAGAGTAGAGCTAGAAAACGGCCATATTGTGACTGCACACATCTCTGGTAAAATGCGTAAAAACTATATCCGCATTTTAACGGGCGATAAGGTCCGCGTTGAATTAACACCTTACGACCTGAGCAAAGGCCGCATCACTTATCGCGCCAGATAATTTATAGCTTTAATCTAAAAAGAGGCGCTTATACAAGCGCCTCTTCTGTTTCCTCCACATCTAACGTTAGCTCGCCCTCTTTAGCAGAAACGTATACAACGCCCCCATTCTTCGATAGCGAACCAAATAGCACCATTTCTGCTAATGGCTTTTTGATGTGCTCTTGAATAACTCTAGCCATAGGTCTTGCCCCCATGGTTTTATCATAACCCTTAGTAACCAACCAACGCCGCGCATCATCATCAATATCTAAGGTTACAAATTTGTCATCTAGCTGTCCTTGAAGCTCCATCAGGAACTTATCAACAACGGTTAAGATAACATCTTCAGGTAGCGACTTAAATTGCACGATTCCATCTAAACGGTTACGGAATTCAGGCGTAAACAAATGATTAATCGCCTCCATGGCATCAGTGCTGTGATCTTGTTCCGAAAAACCAATTGATCGTCTGCTGATATTTTCAGCACCGGCATTGGTTGTCATGATGAAAATAACATTTCTGAAATCAGCTTTACGGCCATTATTATCGGTTAAGGTACCGTGATCCATGACCTGTAATAGCAGGTTGAAAACTTCGGGGTGAGCTTTTTCAATTTCATCTAAAAGCACCACGCTGTGAGGGTTCATCGTCACGGCTTCGGTTAACAGCCCCCCCTGATCAAAACCAACATAGCCCGGAGGTGCACCAATTAGCCGAGAAACGGTATGACGCTCCATGTACTCAGACATATCAAAACGAATCAGCTCTAAACCCAGGATCTTAGCTAACTGACTAGTAACCTCAGTTTTACCCACACCGGTAGGCCCTGCTAACAAAAATGAACCGATAGGCTTCTCATGAGGCTTAAGCCCCGCCCTTGCCATTTTAATGGACGTTGCCAATGAGCTAATGGCCTCATCTTGACCAAACACAACCATTTTTAAATTCTCTTCCAGTTTTTGCAGCTGCTCTTTATCGCCAGAAGAAACGGACTTTGGTGGAATACGAGCAATAGTGGCAATTATTTTTTCAATATCAGAAACATCAATAATGTTCTTGCGCTCATCGGGTGCCTTTAAGCGCTGATAAGCACCCGCCTCATCAATGACATCGATTGCCTTATCAGGCATAAATCGATCATTAATATAACGCCCCGATAACTCAGCAGCTGCATGCAGCGCTTTATCGGTATAGCTCAAATCATGATGCTCTTCAAAACGGCTTTTTAAGCCCTTTAAAATTTTATAGGTATCATCAACTGAGGGTTCAGTAACGTCGATTTTTTGAAAACGGCGACTAAGCGCTCGATCTTTTTCAAAAATACCGCGATATTCCTGGAATGTCGTTGAGCCAATACAGCGTAATTTACCTGAACTTAATAGGGGCTTAAGCAAATTAGACGCATCCATCACACCACCTGAGGCCGCACCTGCACCAATAATAGTGTGTATCTCATCAATAAATAAAATCGCATGCTCTCGCTTTTTAAGATCGGCAAGAAGACCTTTAAAGCGCTTTTCAAAATCGCCTCGATATTTAGTGCCGGCTAATAACGCGCCCATATCTAAAGAGTAAACCGTACTCTCTTGCAAAATATCGGGTACATCACCATCAACAATCAACTTAGCCAAACCTTCAGCTATGGCTGTTTTACCAACCCCCGACTCACCGACTAACAAGGCGTTATTTTTTCTACGGCGAGATAATATTTGTGCCACTCGCTCTACTTCACTGTCACGACCGACCAAAGGGTCTATATGACCTAAACGCGCCTCTTCATTGAGGTTTGTTGCGTAGTTATCTAAAGGGCGATCCTCTTGCTCCACAGCTGCCTGCTCTTCTTCTAAGCCAGAACGATCATGTTCAATACTATGGTCACTATGGCCTGTAACTTTTGAAATGCCATGAGTGATGTAATTGACAATATCTAGACGAGCAACACTCTGCTGTTTTAGAAAGTATGCTGCCTGACTTTCTTGCTCGGAGAAAATGGCAACCAATACGTTGGCCCCCGTCACTTCCTTTTTACCCGATGACTGCACATGAAATACAGCTCTTTGCAAAACACGCTGAAACCCTAAAGTGGGCTGCGTTTCACGCTCAATATCACGCTCTGGAATTAGCGGGGTTGTGGAATCAACAAAATCGACCAAATCCGTTTTTAATCTAGATAAGTCGGTACCACAGGCCGTTAATACATCTGCAGCTACAACGTTATCAATAAGTGCCAGCAGTAGATGCTCTACCGTCATGAACTCATGTCTTTTTGTGCGAGCACCTTTAAAGGCTTGGTTTAGTGTTAGTTCAAGGTCTTTGCTCAGCATAGACGTATACCCCATAATAAAATTACGTTTGCTTAATCTTCAGAGGGTTCAATTTCCGATAACAACGGATGCTGACACTCTCTGGAATATTGATTCACTAGTTCGGCTTTAGTTTCAGCGATGTCCCTTGTAAATAAGCCGCACACTCCTTTTCCTTTAGTATGGACGGCAAGCATTACCTGCGTTGCTTTTTCTCTATCCATATTAAAAAAAGTTTCCAAAATCTCTACGACAAACTCCATCGGCGTGTAGTCATCGTTTAATAACACTACCCTGAACATTCGAGGACGCTTTAGTTCTGGCTTAGCCTCCTCCAGTACGGTGTCACCATCATGATAATCAGGTCGGCCTTCATCATCGTTCATAGATAATGTTAGTAGAAGATACTCATTTTTACCCATAACTACGCCCATAACGGTTAAATACTTTAAAAAATGTGGTAATTTTACACAAAACGATCATATTTCGATCAAATTACTTGACTATTGATCAAAAAATGTTACATAAGAGGTTGTTCTGGTTCCTGGAACTGAGAAAACACCACCTAACAATAATAAAACAGGTGCTGTTACTAAAACAAACGTCTTTTAAGGCATTAATAAAAGGGCCTCTCATGTATAACGGAATGGTCAAGTGGTTTAATAACGCAAAGGGATATGGCTTCATCTTATCTGATAATGATGGTGGCGATATTTTTGCTCACTATTCAGCAATCGATATGGACGGCTATAAAACGCTAAAAGCAGGTCAAGCTGTAACATTCGACACAGAAAGCGGCCCCAAAGGCTTGCATGCAACGCAAATTCAATCGGCTGATAATAAAGCCGAAGAAAGCTCAAGTAGCGAGCAAAAAGAGTTAGCTGATAACTAACCCAGCCACATAAGTAGTCGCTGGGCTAAAAGGTTTACATACATTTACTAATTGCCTCACTAAACTCTGAGCAAGATAGCAAGGCTACGTCTTCCATCAAACGATCGAAGTCATAGGTGACTGTTTTCGCCTGTATAGCACGTGATTGAAACCTCAATGACGAGCCCTGCGGTCTATTCTAGCCCAAACGCTAGTACTTTTATCATTGATAAATCCTATAAGATGCTCCTTCAAAATATCAAGTACTCAGCGTCATACCAACGACCGGGTTTTCGGGCAAGTTAGTTTAGGCAAAGCTCTCCAATAGCGTATTGAATGTAGAACTTGGGCGCATTGCAGCTTCTGTTTTAGCAGGGTCCGGATGGTAATAACCACCGATATCTACCGCGTCACCCTGGCTGGCATTAAGCTCATCGAGTATTTTACTTTCATGATTACTTAGCGATTCAGCCAATGGCTTGAATTGCTGCTGCAGCGCTTCATTATCGCTTTGCTCTGCCAAAGCTTGAGCCCAATATAAGGCCAAATAGAAATGGCTACCACGATTATCTAACAATCCCACTCGGCGTTTAGGCGACCTATTCTCTTGTAGGAATTTAGTGGTTGCTTGATCGAGGCACTCACCTAATATTTGCGCTTTTTTGTTGTCGTTTTTACTACCTATATCGTCAAGTGACACCGCTAAAGCCAAAAACTCACCTAAGGAATCCCATCGTAAATGCCCCTCTTCGACAAATTGCTGTACATGCTTAGGCGCTGAGCCACCGGCTCCGGTTTCAAACATGCCACCGCCATTCATTAATGGAACAATCGACAACATTTTTGCACTAGTCCCCAACTCCATAATAGGGAACAGATCGGTTAAATAGTCTCTTAACACATTACCGGTTACAGAGATGGTATCTTGCCCTTTAATTAAGCGTTCCAACGTGAAACGCATCGCCATAACGGGCGCCATAATGCGAATACGTAAACCTTCTGTATCGTGATCTTTAAGATAGTGCTTAACTTTTAAAATTATTTGCTGATCATGGGGGCGATTTTCGTCTAACCAAAATATAGCTGGCACAGCGGTTGCTCTAGCGCGATTAACCGCCAACTTAACCCAGTCTTGAATTGGCAAGTCTTTCGCTTGGCACATGCGCCATATATCACCGTCTTCAACAGTGTGTTCAAAAACAACCGTATTATTTTCATCAACAACACGAATAAACCCATCACCCTCAGCCTCAAACGTTTTATCGTGTGAGCCGTACTCTTCAGCTTTTTGTGCCATTAAACCAACGTTCGGTACGGTACCCATAGTCGTTGGGTCGAAAGCGCCGTGAGTTTTACAAAAGTTAATCATCTCTTGATAAATGGTGGCGTAAGTACTTTCAGGCATTATCGCCTTGGTATCTTTAAGTTTGCCATCAGGCGCCCACATTTTACCGCCTTCGCGAATCATGGCTGGCATCGAAGCATCAACGATCACATCACTCGGCACGTGTAAATTCGAAATTCCTTTATCAGAATTCACCATTGCTAATGGAGGGCGATTGACAGAAATGTCACGGATATCGCGCTCAATTTCGTCTTGCAATGAACGCGGTAATTGTTTGATTTTTTCGTATACATTCCCCAAACCATTATTAGGGTTTACGCCAATTTTTTCGAATGTTTCAGCATATTTTTCAAAAAGTTCTTTATAAAAAACTTTAACCGCATGGCCAAAAACTATGGGGTGTGAAACTTTCATCATTGTTGCCTTAACATGCAACGATAATAAGACATCGGTTTTTTTTGCGTCTTCTATTTGCTCTTCAAAAAAAGCACACAAGGCTTTTTTGCTCATGCGCATTCCATCAATGACCTCACCAGCCAATAACGGTATATTTTCTTTTAACAATGTAATTTTGCCATCACTCGCCTCATGCTCAATGCGAACATTAGCGGCTTTAGTCGTGGTAGTAGATTGTTCGCTAGAATAAAAGTCACCATCCCTCATATAGGCAGCATGAGTACGAGATGCAGGACTCCAACGACCCATTTTGTGTGGATTATTTCGCGCATACTCTTTAACGGCTGGCGGAGCTCGGCGATCGGAGTTACCTTCACGGAGCACTGGGTTTACAGCACTACCTAACGTTTTGGCATAACGATCACGGATTGATTTTTCTTCTTCGGTAACGGGATTATCTGGAAAATCAGGAATATTAAACCCCTGGCCTTGAAGCTCACTAATAGCCGACTTTAACTGTGGGATAGAAGCACTAATGTTGGGTAATTTAATAATATTGGCTTCGGGCGTTAACGTAAGCGCACCAAGCTCAGCCAAGGTGTCGACTACTTTCTGTTCTGCCGTTAAGTTTTCTGGAAAACCGGATAAAATTCGCGCAGCAACTGAAATGTCTTTAGCGTTGATCTCAATATCGGCGGACTGGGCAAATGTTTTAACAATAGGGAGAAAAGAATACGTGGCCAAGGCCGGAGCTTCGTCTGTTTTTGTATAGACGATGGTAGAGCGTTTATCGGTCATAATAATTCCTAAATTGTAATGGCTGTGTCGCCTGGCGCCTAACCATGGGTAATTTTTGATTACTAAGTTGAGAGGCACCGGTTGCTATGAAAGCGCGCGGCATTATATCATCAAGCGTAGTTTTCTGATAGATGGTAAAATAACGGTAACTTTAAGTAAGTACCTTTTCATGTCTAAAATCATTTTATTCAACAAACCCTTTAATGTTCTGAGCCAATTCACTGATGAATCCGGCAGGAGCACATTAAAAAATTATTTGCCCAACATTAAAGACTGCTATCCCGCAGGCCGCTTAGATTACGACTCAGAAGGGCTATTACTGTTAACCAACAACGGCAGCTTGCAGCATCAAATTAGCCACCCTGATCATAAATCCCCCAAAACATACTGGGCTCAAGTAGAAGGCACACCAAGCCTTAATGATTTAAAACCACTCCAACAAGGTATTTCATTATCAGATGGCCCCTGCCTACCGGCTAAAGTTAATCTAATAACCGAACCATCACTTTGGCCCCGCAACCCCCCTATACGCAAACGCGACTCAATACCGACAAGCTGGCTTGAAATAATCATTACGGAGGGGCGAAATCGCCAAATAAGACGAATGACAGCAGCCATAGGCTACCCGACATTACGACTGATCAGAGTGCGTATTGGTGAGTGGAGTATTGATAATATCGATCCCGGCACCTATGAAGAAATCACTGTTGATACCCCCAATAAGCCCAAAAAACAGACAAAATTATCACCACACAGAAAAAACAACCGTAAACGGTATACCACTAAAGGTAAACGCCGCTTATAATCTCGCCCCTAATATCCGTTTTATAAGAGTCAAAATATGGAATGGCACCCACATGTTACCGTGGCTACAATTATAGAGCGCGACAACAAGTTTTTACTGGTAGAAGAAATATCTAATGGCAAACGGGTACTCAACCAACCCGCAGGACATTTAGAGCCGAACGAAACCCTTGAACAGGCCGCCGTTCGCGAAACACTTGAGGAAACCGGCTGGACGGTAGAATTAAGCGGCTTAGTTGGCGTGGCTCTTTACCACTCACCGCACAATAACATCACCTATCATCGCACCACATTCTATGCCCGTGCCATTTCTCACAACCCAAATGCCACTCTGGATGAGGGCATACAAGCAGCGCTTTGGTTAAGCTATGAGGAAATAGCCGCCAAGTCTGATAGACTACGCTCGCAATTGGTTTTGAGTGCCATTGATCAATACAAAAACGGCCACCAATACCCTTTAGACTTCATTTATCGTTAATTTCGGTTTACAGCACACATGCCTCAACCTCCCCCCTCTTCCGTTAAAGTCATCGTCGGCATGTCCGGTGGTGTAGATTCATCAGTCGCCGCCCTACTTCTGCAACAGCAAGGCCATGAAGTTGAAGGCCTGTTCATGAAAAACTGGGATGAAGACGACGGCACCGAGTATTGCACCGCCAAAGATGACCTAGCCGATGCACAGCAAGTCTGTAACAAATTAGGTATTCATCTTCACACCGCTAATTTTGCGGCGGAGTACTGGGACAATGTTTTTGAGCATTTCATAGAAGAATACAAGGCCGGCCGAACACCCAATCCAGACATTCTATGTAACCGGGAAATAAAATTTAAAGCCTTTTTGGAATACGCGATCATATTAGGCGCCGACTACATTGCAACTGGCCACTACGCCAGACGCTCAGGCGAAGACAGCAATGCCCAGTTATTAAAAGGCCTAGACAGCAACAAAGACCAAAGCTACTTTTTACACGCTGTTGCAGGCCAACAGATCGGTAAAACCCTGTTCCCCGTCGGAGAACTTGAAAAACCAATGGTCAGAGAACTAGCTGAGCAACACGATCTCATTACCTTCAACAAAAAAGATAGTACCGGTATCTGTTTTATTGGTGAACGTCGATTCAAAGATTTTTTAGAGCAGTATTTACCCGCCCAGCCAGGCCGCATTGAAAATGTTAACGGCGAAGACATGGGCGAACATAGCGGCTTGATGTACCACACTATTGGCCAGCGACAAGGCTTAGGGATTGGCGGCGTACGCGGTGCTGGCGATGATCCATGGTATGTGGTTGATAAAGACCTTGTACGCAATGTGCTGATTATCGCCCAAGGTAAGCACCACCCCAGATTATTTAAAAAAGGGCTAATACTCAGTAGCATTCATTGGATTAATGGATCGCAGCCAGCACTACCCTTTCGCTGTAAAGCCAAAACACGTTACCGGCAAGAAGACCAAGACTGTCAACTAGAAGCGCACAACGAAGGCTTTCAGATGATCTTTGATCAACCTCAAAGAGCCATCACACCCGGCCAGTCTCTGGTTATTTATCAAGGTGATATTTGCCTTGGCGGCGGTATCATCGAGCTAGCCATCGACTAAGCCGCTACACTAATAGCGACCAAGAGCAACACCACAAAACCAAAACTTACCCGCAGTCATATATTATGGGGTGACCATTGCAAGAATTTTCCAACAGCCAGTCACAAGCTTTAGCACTTGCCGCCATCATACAAAGCGCCCAATTGGTCGATCAACTGGCCGTTACCGGTAAAGTGGCACCCGAAAGCTTTAACCCGCTAATGCAAAGCCTCTTTGCTTTTGATAGCGAACACCCGGCCATGATCTATGGCGGCGCACAGGGCGTAGACGCCGGCTTAAGGCAACTCGCAGCGGCTCTGAGCGGTAACCAAACACCGCCCAACCGCAGCATTATGCGTTATGCGCTAGCCATGATTCATTTACAGGGTAAATTATCTGCAACGCCAGAACAGATGAACATTATTGCCAGTCGCCTGCAGCACATACAATTTAAAAAAGAGCACTTTTCTAACGATATCAATAGCATATGCTCAAGTGTTGCAGCAGTTTATAAAGATACTATTAGTACCTTTAAAAGCCGTATACACGTATCGGGCAATGCTATTCATCTACAAAATCAACACAATGCCGATCAAATTCGTACGCTATTGCTAGCGGGTATTCGCGCTTGCGTGCTTTGGCGCCAAATGGGTGGCAAACGATGGCATTTCATAACCTCAAGAAAACGCCTACTTAAAGCGACCGAATCCATACTTAACGCATGATTCACGCTGAAATCACGACACCGTTCGTGTATGATGCGCAGCTTAAAATACAAGCAACTTATCTTTGTGAGACCCCTTATCATGGAACTATCTGCGCTATCCGCAATTTCTCCTATTGATGGCCGCTATGGCAGCAAAACTAGCTCTTTACGCACTGTGTTCAGTGAGTTTGGCTTAATCAAAAACCGCGTAACCGTAGAGATACGCTGGCTACAAAAATTAGCACAGCACCCTCAGATTACAGAAGTCCCCGCTTTTGACGCCGAAGCCAACGACACACTTAACAACATCGTTGCCAACTTCTCAGAGCAAGACGCTCAAGCAATCAAAGACATTGAAGCCACCACCAATCATGACGTTAAGGCGGTTGAGTATTTTATTAAGCAAAAGATCGAAACCAATGCTCAACTAAAAACCGTTACTGAATTTGTTCACTTTGCATGCACTTCTGAGGATATTAACAACCTATCACACGGCTTAATGCTACGCGAAGGTCGCAACGTGGTACTTAAAGAAGTTGATGCCATCATCGACAAATTGACTGCGCTAGCCAAGCAATTTGCCTCTGTGCCATTGCTGTCTCGCACCCATGGCCAAACAGCCAGCCCTTCCACAGTGGGTAAAGAATTTGCCAACGTTGTTGCTCGTATGCGCAGGCAACGTCAGCAATTCACTCAAGTGGAGCTACTCGGAAAAATCAATGGGGCTGTTGGTAACTACAACGCCCACCTCTCTGCCTACCCCTCGATTGATTGGGAAGAAAATGCCAGCAGCTTTATTGAGAGCCTTGGTTTAACGTTCAACCCATACACCACACAGATCGAGCCTCACGACTATATTGCCGAAATGTTTGATGCGCTTGCCCGCTTCAATACCATTCTTATCGATTTAGACCGTGATATCTGGGGTTACATCTCACTAGGCTATTTCAAACAAAAAGTGGTTGCTGGCGAAGTGGGTTCCTCAACAATGCCGCACAAAGTTAACCCTATCGACTTTGAGAACTCTGAAGGCAACCTAGGGTTAGCCAATGCCATTTTTGGCCACATGGCAACCAAACTGCCTATTTCACGCTGGCAGCGTGACCTTACCGATTCAACCGTATTACGTAATATGGGTGTTGGCATGGGTTATAGCTTAATTGCTTATGCTTCGACCATAAAAGGACTGGGCAAGCTAGAATTAAACGCCGCTCGCTTAGCTGCAGACCTAGACAACAGCTGGGAGATTCTAGCGGAGCCTATTCAAACGGTTATGCGTCGCTACAATATCGAAGAACCTTATGAAAAATTAAAGGCACTGACTCGCGGCCAGGCTATCAACCAAGAAACTATAGCCGTCTTCATCGAAACCTTGGACATGCCAGAAGAGGCAAAAGTAGGCCTAAGAGCCTTGACCCCCGCCAACTACATCGGCAATGCCATCGCTCAAGCTGAGCGCATCTAATTAAACAACCCCGCTCTTGCGGGGTTTTTTTTAAGTATCAAAAAGACCTATTATGAAGACTCTACAAAACTTTAACGCTGAAGACTTTTTAAAGAACTACTGGCAAAACAAACCACTGTTAATTCGCAATGCCCTCCCTGATTTTCAAAACCCTTTATCGCCGGATGAGCTGGCAGGCCTCGCTTGCGAAGAAGCGATTGAGTCACGTCTAATCACTGGCACCAACCAAGACTGGCAACTAACCCATGGCCCTTTAGACGACCATCACTTTGAAGCCCTACCAGAACATAATTGGACACTGCTAGTACAAGCGGTTGACCAATGGATGCCCGAAGTGTCGAGTTTAATTGATCACTTTAACTTTATCCCTTTTTGGCGTATAGATGATGTCATGGTGAGCTACGCCTCTGACGGCGGCTCAGTTGGGCCGCACTACGACAACTACGATGTTTTTCTGATTCAAGGGTTAGGGCAAAGGCGCTGGAAGCTTGGTCAATTCTGTGAATCTGATGAAGCACTATTAAAAAACACACCGCTTAAAATACTTCAGAACTTTGAAACCACTGAGGAATGGGTGCTTAACCCCGGTGATATATTATACGTTCCTCCTCGATACGCTCACTGGGGCACCGGTGAAGGTGAAGACTGCATGACCTATTCGGTTGGCTTTAGAGCGCCTGATCACAGCGAAATACTCTCGCATTTTTGTGACCATCAGCTCGCCCAGCTAACTGATCAACAGCGCTATCAAGACCCTACATTAAGTACCAAACAGGCGCCCGGTGAAATTAATGCCGACGCTATTGCCAACATACAAGATATTTTAAAGCGCCTCAGTGACAACCCCGCAGCCATCACCGAGTGGTTTGGCCAATACATGACTGAGCCTAAATACCCCCATCTTCACGATGACGAGCAACAAGGGCTGAGTACCCGTGACATAGAAGCGCTATTACACGAGCATGACATTATTTACCGCAACCCAGCGTCTCGACTGGCTTACAATCACAGCCAAAATACCCACTGCCTACAGCTATTTGTCGACGGTAAAAGTCAGGCAATTAATCCGGCAGCCGAAGAGCTGGCTAAACAACTTTGTAATGAGCGCGAATACAGCAGCGAAACACTCTTAACTATGCTAAAAATTGATGAGTGCAACGGGTTAATCTCTCATCTATTTAATATAGGCATACTCTACTGCTATGAGCTCAATCACGATTAAACAGGCTAACTAGGCCAACGCCATGATAAAAAATTCATTAACGACCATGCCAGTGCAGTGCTATTCTTAACTAAACAATGTACCAGACAACTAAGAATTTTAAATGTAACTATATTTGTAACTACTCAGCGTATTGAAAGCCTATTTGGCAAAATCAGGCAGCTCGCCATTGAACAGTAGCTCTAGAGCATCGCTTGAGTTCACACCCTGTTTTCGACACGTTGA
>JBNMPS010000039.1:0-19663 GCA_051277005.1 Pseudohongiellaceae bacterium | reverse complement strand
TCCATTCTAAACAGCGATAATATGCCAACTTTAACACCCACAGCGAGTACAAAAAGCATACAGCCCAAACATAGACTTCCGGCCGTTATTAACCCCTCTTTTTGCATGCTTACCGTTTTACACATTTAAGTGATAGACCCAAATTTAACGCTGTATTGCTAATCACCTTTATTAGCGATAGCCACATTAGCTATTCAGTATTAGCAACGTATCGCTAATACCAGGTTATTTATGATATGAGCAAGGCCAAGTTACAGCCCCCTCGAAACGGCTCGAGACTTACCCACTACCTAACAGATTTAGGGCTTAGCAATAAAATGCCCAGCCATAAAAATTTTGCTGAGCGCGTTGGTTCAACGATAGGCTTACCCGGCTCGCTGATTTTATCGAACGCACCCGGTAAACCCAATAAAACAGCATCACACACACTCTCTAAAACAACACAAAAAACCATTCAAGAATCGTTTCTACAACATCACAGTAAACTGATTCAATTTATTAGCAATTGCTTTGACAGAAGTGAAACTCGAAGACGCTTTCAACTACCCAATATAAACACTGAAGACTTTATCAGCAACGAAAAAACCTTAGCAAGCTATCAACGTTTTTATATCACACTGCAAACTGAGTTAAGCAGCAAAATAAACGCCCTTCACAGCTTAATTAGCGATGCAGTCTCAGATACCACTGCCGAGCTTAATCACCTCTGCACATTAGATGGCACCCTAGGTGAAACACTTAAAACGCATCAACGTAAAGCCTATTCCAGTATTGCCCCATTTTTAGCGACGCGATTTGACTACTTCAAACCGCTTGCAGCGTCAGTAGACACGCCCAATCAAACCAATGAATTTATAATACAATTTGGTGAAGAACTGAAGCAACTTATACTCACCGAACTCGATGCCCGGTTACAAGCCACTTACGGTTTAATCGAAGCCCTTAATGAACAGGTAACAACACCTAATGACTAGATTTATATTCTCAACAGCTTTTTTGCTAGGTGCCATCGCCATTGTTTGGATGAGTACATCGTTCACTGGCACCAACCACTTAGCCCTTACCGTTACTGCATTAATTGGTTTTGCCTTTATCATTGGCGCCATTGAACTGTTTCAATTTCGCCAACAAACCTCTAGCTTAAATAATGCACTAGCCAACATTAATGGCAACGTTGAATCGCTGGATAACTGGTTAAAAAACATCAGCCCTACTTTGGTTAACCCCGTACGCACTCGCATAGAAGGTGAAGCCATTGGTCTACCCGCCCCCCTTATTACACCTTACCTGATAGGCCTACTCGTTATGCTAGGTTTACTGGGTACCTTCTTAGGCATGGTTGATACCTTAAACGGCGCGGTAACAGCATTGCAGGGCACCACAGAGCTACAAGCAATACGGGCAGGTTTAGCCGCACCTATTCAAGGTTTAGGTTTAGCCTTTGGCACATCGGTAGCCGGTGTTGCCTCCTCTGCCATGTTAGGTTTAATGTCGACTTTAAGTCGCCGTGAAAGAATTATCGCAACCCAAAACCTCGATACCCAAATTGCCAGCGCCTTTCGTGTTTTTTCGCTAGCGCACACCAAACAACAAACCTATAGCGCGCTACAAGTGCAAGCTACCGCGCTGCCTGATGTTGCCGACAAACTCAACACACTGGCCGACAAGCTGGTCACCATGAGTGAAAATATTGAGCAAACATTAACGGCGCAACAAAAAACGTTCCACGATTCAGTCTCAGCCAACTATTCTGAACTAGCACACTCTATCGACAAATCATTAAAAGAAACCTTGGCCGAAAGTGGCAAGCTTGCCGGCGAAAACATTAAACCTATTATTCAAACCATGATGGAAGAAATTAAAACCGAAACGGGAAACACCCACCAAACACTGACCAACACCGTACAAGAGCAACTATCAGAATTGAGTAGCAGCTGGCATCAACAACAACTAGAACACGATAAAGCCAAATTACAGCAATGGTCTGAAGCGTTTGAACAAATCAACCAAACAAGCAATCAACAATTAAGTAACACGGGCAAACAGTTAATGAGTGAGCTGCAGCAAGTTACCGCCTTACAAAATGATTCAGTAAAAAGTATTGTTAGTGAGTTTGCTAAATCAACCGATGGTTTAAATGAACAATGGCAACAAGCCAACCAACAAACTCGCGAGCAACAACAAGCCGTAACGAGCAGCTTAACCAACAGCACCGAACAAATATCAGAGCAATTAACCCACAACACCCAGCAAAGCATGGCTGCAATAAACACACTGGTTAGCCGCACCGAAGAGCTGGTTAAAACCCGCTTAGAGACAGAGCAAAACTGGCTAGGCAACTACGAACAACGCGCCAATCAAATTAACGACACACTACAAACATCATTAAGCCAGCTGCGTGATGAAGAGCAACAGCGCGGCCAAGCCGCCCTTGAGCGACTAGGCCAGCTGGAAGGCAAACTCACCGAGCACCTCACTACATTAGGTAAAGGCTTAGAAGAGCCAATGACTAAACTCATTGAAACCGCCTCAGAAACACCCAAAGCCGCCGCCGAAGTGATTGAGCAACTACGGGGTGAAATAGCTAAAAATGTAGCGCGTGAAAATTCATTACTCGAGGAACGTGGCGGCATAATGACTGAGCTAGACAAGCTCTCAGCTTCGCTTGCACAAACCGCCACTGATCAGCGCGACTCAATCAACTCGTTAATTAACGCCTCTGAACAAATGCTACAAGCAGCTAGCAATAAGTTTGACCAAAAGATTGACCAAGAGATGGGCAAAATCAACCAAGCCAACAATCAATTCAGCGGTAACTCCATCGAGATGGCAAGCCTTGGCGAAGCCTTCGCACAGGCGGTACATAAGTTTGATGAAAGTAACACCGGCCTTATTCAAAACCTGCACCGTATCGAAACAAGCCTAGAGCAAGCCAATAACCGCAACGACGAGCAACTAGCCTACTACGTTGCCCAAGCTCGCGACATTATCGACCACAGTATCGTGTCACAAAAAACCATGTTCGATGAACTACGCCAGCTCGGTGAAAGTCCCCGGATTACTGAAGCTGAGTCCGCCTAATGTCAGCACTTAACGATCACAACAATCAATCACCACCTATATGGGCCATTTTTGGTGACTTAATGTCGGGCCTAGTCGGCGTGTTTGTATTGATTTTAATTTGGGTATTAGGCTTTCAGCTAGAACTAGCAAAATCACTCGAAGAAGAAGTCGCTAAACGCGAAGCCTCTGAGTTGCGCCGTCAAGCACTTGAGTCTGCGTTAGCCGACCCACTCGCCAGTGGCCGCGTAACCATTAACAATGGCCGAATCGGCATTAGCGGCAGCGTGTTATTCTCAACTAATTCCGATGAGCTACAACCCAAAGGCCGCGAACTATTACATACCTTAGTTGCACCGCTAAAAGTTTACCTGGGTGAACGCAAAGAGATATTAATGGTGAGTGGTTTTACCGATGACCTACCCATTCAACAAGGCAACGTAAACTTTAAAGATAACTGGGAGCTATCGGCCCAGCGCGCCTTAACCGTTACCCGCACCTTAATCGAAGAAGGCATGCCAGCCAACATGGTTTTTGCCGCCGCCTTTGGCTCGCAGCAACCCGTAGCCAGCAATGCCGATACCCTCGGCCGTGCTAAAAACCGACGGGTTGAAATGGCACCGGTGCCCAAGTCATCTGATCAGTTAGCCGCAAAATGAATACCGCTGTAGAGCTACAAGCCAATATTGAAGCTGCAAAAAACACGCTGGCAACACTACAATCAAAAAACGCGCACAACCTTTACCCTGTGCGCTTTTATCATATAGATTCATTACTAAACCGCATAAAAAAAACTGACAACGCTATAAAGCACTTATTGCTTGATAAAGTGATTAACGCTATTGCAGAGCTAACACTAATAACTACAACTGAAGATAAATCAGCAGCAGAGTCGATCACAAAAGCCTCACCCTTAATTGAGCTTGCCCAGTCGCTACAACAAAAATCAAACCAACCGGTTAAGCGTAAAATACGTTCAACCTTTGATAATTTGTTAAAGCAGCAAGAGACTTCGGTTTTTCAATTGGCCGAAGCTAAAGAGCAGCAACAAGATGATTTCAGTGTGGTAGACGCTTACCGCGATACGATTGCACAAATGAATACTAAAAAGTTTATACAGCAAGTCATTAACGAAGTACCCAAAGATCCTGGGCCGTTAAATGCCCATAAGCTGGTCATTAAAACCTTAACAACAATGCAAGGTATATCGCCTAGTTATTTACGACGTATAGTTAATCAAATTGACACGATGTTTTATTTGAATGAAGCTGAGCTTATTGCTGTAAAAAAGGCCGCTAGAAGATAGCCCTGCATGACGTCAAACACTATTCAGCTCTGACCCCGCTCACTCATCTGTGATAAAGTACGCATCGGCTATTTCCACACCAATATTACGATTTATTAGACGATATTATGATTCCCTGGATTCCGTTAGGCACAGCACAAATCCCCAATGAGGGTGGCGAACTAAAGCTATCGCAACGTGGCGATGAGTTCTCTATTCGACTTTCTGGTATACGTGGTGAGTTAATGAATAGCCGTGTTTATAACTCAGAAGAGGTGCTTTCCGAATTAGGTTGCGCGCATATCAACTTAAAGGATAATGCCCAAGTATTAGTCGGCGGCTTAGGCATGGGTTACACCCTTGCCTCCGCACTCAAGGTAGTTAACGCCTCCTCTCAAGTTACCGTTGCAGAATTGATACCCGAAGTAGTCACCTGGAATCAAGGGCCACTAGGCGCTTGTGCCGGTAGCCCGCTGCAAGATCCACGCACTAAAGTCCACGTAGGTGATGTGGCAGAATTATTAGCAGCCAAGCAACAAACATACGATGCCATATTACTCGACGTAGATAATGGCCCCGAAGGCCTCACCCACTCCGACAATAATTGGATTTATTCAACGGCAGGACTAGAAGCGACTTATAAAACACTTCTCCCAGAAGGTATGCTGGCTATATGGTCAGCCGGCCCAGATTCTTTGTTTGTTATTCGCCTGAAAAAAGCGGGCTTTAAAGTAGAAGTACGCACCGTGCGTGCACGCCCAGGTAAAGGCAGCCGGCACACTGTTTTTCTTGCAAAAAAACCATGGCGTTGACAACCGGCTCGTTCAGATATTGAGTAACTTAGATGGAGACAATGATTTATTTGAAAGAGGCTGAGGTGATTGCGGAGGAGAAGGCCGCTAGAAAATAGAAAAAGCTTGTTGTAAATATTAGATTCTGGGTCAAGCCCGAATAAAATAAAGATATAAATTAAAACCCCTAGATTCCGGATCAAGCCCGGAAGGACGAAAAGTACGGCTATTCGTCAGTAATCGTCGCCTGATGTTGTTTCGATAATATATCCGAAAAATGATCCCGCGCTGACTTAGCTCTCGTAAAACAATTGGTAATTGATTCACTATCCGCATTAGCAATAGCATCACGTAACTCATTCAATTGATTCGAAAATAAATCAATCATTTTAAGCAGTGCTTTATCATTCGCTAAGGCAATATCGTGCCACATTTTGGGGTCGCTGGAGGCGATACGAGTAAAGTCTCTAAAACCACCGGCGGCAAATTTAAATATATCTTGCTGTTCCTTTTGGCCTGCTAAGGCATCAACTAAGGCGTAAGCTAATACATGCGGTAGGTGGCTGGTGGCGGCGAGCACTTCGTCGTGATCATCCACCTGCATGGTGACTACATCAGCGCCGGTCACTTCCCACATATCGGTAACGGTTGAGAGAGCCTCAATGCTGGTTTCTTGTGAGGGGGTTAGAATAACGCGATGGTTAATAAACAGTTTTTCGTTAACGGCTTCTACGCCGCTTTTTTCGGAGCCGGCTATGGGGTGACCCAGCACTAAGTTGGCGGGGACTTTACCAAAAAATTGTTTGGCGGCTGCCAGTAAATTACCTTTTACGCTGGCCACGTCGGTAATAATGGTGCTTTCATCAACCAGGTCAGCTAACTGCCTAAGCATATCAACGGCGATTAACGTTGGCGTGGCGATGACTACGATGCCGGCATCTTTTACGGCGGCGGCCAAATCTAGCTCGTAGCTATCAATAACACCTAATTCGACGGCGCGTTTTAACGTTATTTCTTTTCTACCCCAACCAACAATTTCATTAGCAAAGCTATTTTCGCGCAGAGACTTAGCTAGCGAGCCACCAATAAGCCCTACAGCAAGTACTGTAATACGATTAACGTTTGCCATTAGGAGGTAAACCTTTTCTGTTTTTTTATTGTCTATTTTAACGTTTAAACAAAGCCATAAAAGGCGTATTAAAGAACCGCTGAAGGGTATGAACCAAGTACCTTCATCATCATGGTTTGTTCTGCAAGGTCATCTAATACAGCTTTAACGCTTTCTTGCTCTAGATGCCCCTCAAACTCAACAAAAAATAAATAAGCCCAATTTTGAGTACGTGATGGACGGGTATCGATACGGGTTAGGCTGATACCGGCTTTTTCGAAAGGCGATAGTAAATGCAACAAAGCACCGGGTTTGTTTTTTGCCGAAATGATTAATGAGGTTTTATCGGCCCCACTGGGTGGAATATCTTCGGTGCCAATAATTAAGAAGCGCGTGGTATTGTTAGCTAAATCTTCAACACTTTCAGCCAACTTAATTAAGCCGTATTTTTCGGCCGCTATATCACCTGCAACCGCGGCAATAGACGGATCATCTTTTACAATACGGGCCGCTTCAGCATTGCTGCTAACAGGCACGCGCTCAACACCCGGCCAGTTGTTATCTAACCACTGCCTACATTGAGCTAATGCTTGCCTGTGGGCATAAATACTTTTTATCTGATCGGCGCCAGAGTCTTTACTGACTAATAAATGCAGCTGTATGCGCAAGGCAACTTCGCCACAGATTTTTAAAGGGGAGTCGATAAAATTATCTAAGGTGTGGTTAACCATACCTTCAGTTGAGTTTTCAACCGGCACTACACCGTAGCTGCACTGGCCCGATTCAACCTGAGCAAATACATTGGCGATTTCAGCTTGTGGCATGGCAATAACGCCATGACCAAAATGTTTCATGGTAGCCGCCTGGGTAAAGGTACCCTCGGGGCCAAGATAAGCTACCTCCATCGGCTTTTCTAACGCCAAACAAGCAGACATTACCTCGCGAAATAAATGAGCCACCGTTTTATCGGGTAGTGGCCCTTCATTTCTATCCATCACTTTTTGCAACACCTGAGCTTCGCGCTCAGGCCGATAAAACATAACCTTTGATAAATCAGCCTCGCCGGTTTCCGCTTTTAAGTCGGCCAATTTAACTTCGGCAACTCGTTTTGCCAATTTGGCACGGTAATTAAGCAGGCGATGAATTTCACAATCTACCGCATCAATGGCATCGCGCAATTGAGGGAGTGTATTGAGTTTTTTTATTTCATCTGGCTGATTTTTGTCAGTCATATTGTCCCGATTAGATAGATATAAACTATCCGTTACGTTGCGCAAAATCTTTCATGAAGTTAATTAAAGCATCGACTGCTTCTTCAGGAACCGCGTTATAAATACTGGCACGCATACCACCTACACTGCGGTGGCCTTTTAGGTTTAACATGCCGGCTTCTTCCGCTTCGGCCAAAAAGGCATTATCTAAATCGGCACTGGCCAAGGTGAACGGTATATTCATTAATGAACGACTAGCCAACTCAACCGGGTTAGCATAAAAACCACTACCATCAATATAGGCATATAATTTTTCAGCTTTACGACGGTTAGTTTTCCCCATCGCCTCTAAGCCGCCCTGCTCTTTTAACCAAGCAAACACTAAACCCGCTAGGTAGATGCTGTAGGTAGGTGGCGTGTTGTACATTGAGTCGTTATCGGCAGCCACTTTCCAATCCAACATGGTTGGACAGTTTTCACTGGCATTGCCCAACAAATCTTTGCGCACGATAACCATGGTTAAACCGGCTGGGCCGATATTTTTTTGTGCGCCCGCGTAAATCACCGCGAACTTGCTCACATCAATGGGACGAGACAAGATAGTTGATGACATATCGGCAACAATAGGTACATCAACCTGAGGCACATCAAAAAACTCTACGCCGCCAATGGTCTCGTTGGGGGTATAGTGAAGATAGGCCGCATCTTTGTTGAGTTTCCAGTTACCAACCGCAGGAATAGTGGTGAAGTTAGTGTCTTCAGAACTGGCGGCTACGTTTACATCAGCAAAACGTTTGGCTTCTTTAATGGCTTTTTTAGACCACTGCCCCGTGTTGAAGTAATCAACCGCTTTGTTATCGCCCAGTAAGTTTAAAGGAACGGCTGCAAACTGTGTGCTCGCACCGCCCTGCAAAAATAAAACGGCATAGTCATCGGGTATGTTAAGCAAGTCGCGAAAGTCCTGCTCCGCTTTATTGGCTATACCCACAATCTCAGATGAACGGTGGCTCATTTCCATAACAGAAAGGCCAGCACCCTGCCAATCAACTAACTCTTGTTGTGCTTGCTTTAAAACAGCCTCAGGTAAGGATGCGGGACCTGCACAAAAATTAAATTTTCTAGTCATCGCCAATATCACTCTTTAAAAGTTAAAAAATCTTTATCGAAACCATTGTCAGATGTTATTGGTTTTATTCTTCTGTTGTTTCATCATCGTCAGTAGAGTCAGTAGCAGATTCAACCGCCGCTTCAGATGCTGTTGCTTGTGCACCTTCTTCAGTAGGCTCTTCTATTACGGTAATCTCTTCCGGCTCTTCTATTCTTTCTACACCAACGACGTGTTCACCTTCTTTTAAGCGAATCACGCGAACACCTTGGGTGTTACGACCTAGAATTGAGATTTCGTCGGTACGAGTACGAACCATAGTACCTTGATCAGAAATCATCATTAATTCGTCACCATCAAACACTTGTACCACACCAATCATGGCACCGTTACGATCGCTGGTTTGCATAAATATCATGCCTTTATTACCACGACCTTTGGTTGCATATTCGGTAATTTCGGTACGTTTACCGTAGCCGTTTTCGCTCACAGAAAGTATCCGGCCATTCTCTTTAGGCACGAGTAGAGAAATCATTTTTTGACCCTCTTCCATGCGGATTCCGCGAACACCTTTTGCAGTACGACCCATGGCACGTACGTCATTCTCATTAAAACGAACAGCTTTACCGGCGTTACTAAATAACATGACATCACAATCACCGGTGGTAACGGCAGTACCAATTAATACATCGCCTTCTTCTAGCTCAAGAGCCCGTAAACCTACGCTACGCTGTCTCGCAAAATTAGTTAGCGCCGTTTTTTTAACAGTTCCGTTAGCCGTTGCCATGAAGATGTAATGACCTTCAGTGTAATCACGTACTGGCAATATAGAGGTGATGCGCTCACCCTCACCCAACGGCAATAAATTCACCATGGGACGGCCACGAGAATTACGTGTTGCTAAGGGGATCTGGAATACTTTTAACCAATACACTTTACCCACATTGGAGAAACACAAAATCGTGTCATGGGTACTGGTAACCATTAAATGTTCAACATAATCTTCGTCTTTAACGGCTGTTGCCGACTTACCCATACCGCCGCGACGCTGCGCCTGGTAATCACTTAATGATTGAGTTTTGGCATAGCCACCGTGTGAAATAGTGACTACACGATCTTCTTCGGCGATTAAATCGGCTGTGGTTAAATCACGCAGTGATTCAATAATTTCTGTACGGCGTTCATCACCATACTCTTCTACAATAGCGACTAACTCTTCACGAATAAGCGCCATTAATACGATAGGATCACCTAAAATTCCAAGATATTCTGCAATTTCCTCTAGCTTCTCTTGATACTCTTTAAGCAATTTCTCATGCTCTAAGCCCGTTAGTTTTTGCAAACGCAAATCTAAAATCGCTTGTACTTGAGCCGGCGACAAACGGTATGTCCCGTCGTGAAAACCGTACTCTTCTGGCAAATCATCAGGTTTACAGGCTTTTTCACCGGCGCGCTCTAACATACCGATTACATCACCCGGTTCCCAGATAGCGGCAGATAATTTATCTTTCGCTTCAGCGGTGGTATCCGACGATTTAATCAACGCAATAACAGGGTCGATGTTTGAAATAGCAACAGCCAAACCTTCTAGAATATGGCCGCGTTCTCTTGCTTTACGCAGCAAATAAATTGTGCGCCGAGTAACAACTTCGCGACGATGGCGAATAAAATGCTCAAGCAATTCCTTAAGGTTTAATATTTTAGGTTGGCCATCAACCAAGGCAACAACATTAATGCCAAATACGTTTTCTAACTGTGTTTGTTGGTATAAATTATTGAGTACTACTTCGCCGCTTTCGCCGCGTTTCATTTCAATAACAATACGCATGCCGTCTTTATCAGACTCATCACGTAATTCAGATATACCTTCTATCTTTTTCTCTTTAACTAACTCGGCGATTTTTTCAATCAATCGAGCTTTGTTAACTTGGTAAGGGATTTCGTGAACAATAATAATATCTTTATTACGCTTATCATCATGTTCAACTTCAGCGCGAGCGCGCAAATATATACGGCCACGACCGGTACGGTATGCCTGTAAAATACCGGCACGGCCATTGATAAAGGCAGCTGTTGGGAAATCAGGGCCTGGAATATATTCCATCAACTCATCAATATTGAGCTCTGGGTTATCGATTAAAGCCAAGCAACCGGTTACTACCTCTTTCAAGTTATGAGGAGGGATATTGGTTGCCATACCAACGGCAATACCCGAAGAACCGTTGATCAATAAGTTAGGCACTTTGGTGGGCATAACCGCTGGCATCATTTCTGAGCCATCGTAGTTAGGCACCCAATCAACCGTGTCTTTTTCAAGATCGGCCAATAATTCGTGGGAAAGTTTGCGCATCCGAATTTCGGTATAACGCATTGCAGCAGCAGAATCACCATCGACCGAACCAAAGTTACCTTGGCCATCAACCAGCATATAACGTAACGAGAAGGGCTGAGCCATACGAACAATCGTATCGTAAACCGCCGAGTCACCATGAGGGTGGTATTTACCGATAACATCACCAACGACACGAGCCGATTTTTTATAGGGCTTGTTGTAGTCGTTGTTCAATTCGCTCATCGCGTAAAGCACACGTCTATGCACAGGCTTTAGACCATCACGCACATCAGGCAAGGCACGCCCAACAATAACGCTCATTGCGTAGTCTAAGTAGGATTGCTTCAGCTCATCTTCGATGTTAACTGGCAGGATTTCTTTGCTTATTTCACCCATAAAACTCGGTGTTCCTTATTATGAATTGAACGATTAACAAAGCCGCAAAATCGTCGCTTTATGCGATCCACACAACACGGTGGATTTTACTGTGACTGCAAGCTTAAAAACACCCGCTTTAGCCACATACACAAAGGCGAAATCATAGCATGAAAGTAAGACAAACTGACAGCCTATATTGCCTTTATATAACACGCTAAACCCGTATTCTCATTGGAGTTTTAGTGCCAGCAGTACACCTTTGACATTAAATACCGCTATACTCGCTAACACGCTTTCATTGCCGCCTCTTTGCGTCAATTTGAAATAACAATAAGCCCCCTAAAAATTGTTTATTAAATGAACACAGCAGCCTCTTCTGAACTACAAAACGTCGACACCTTAATTCATGCCGAGTGGATCATCCCGATTCGCCCCGCTCAATCACAACTGAAAAATCACAGCATTGCGATTGATGGCGGCAAGATAATCGACTTACTTCCCACAGAGCAGGCTCAAAGTCGCTATCAGAGCGACAATACTCACATCCTTACTCAGCACGTACTGACACCCGGTTTAGTTAATGCACATGGCCATAGCGCCATGAGCCTATTTAGAGGCATGGCTGACGACAAACCCTTACAACAATGGCTGCAAGAGCACATTTGGCCGGCTGAAGCCCAGTGGGCTGACGAAGAGTTTGTTAAAGATGGCAGCCTTCTCGCGATTGCTGAAATGCTTCGCTCAGGCACCACCTGCTTTAGTGACATGTATTTTTTTCCTGAAGCCACTGCTCAAGCGGCACTCGAGGCTGGCATTAGAGCTCAATTGTGCATCCCAATTCTCGACTTCCCCACCGCTTGGGCGCGCGATGCAGATGACTACATCCACAAAGGCTTAGCCGCCAGAGACAACTGGTTACACCATCCTCTTATTGAATTTATTTTTGGGCCTCACGCCCCCTACACCGTTAGCGACGAACCCATGAGCCGCATCGCAACACTGGCCGCCGAGTTAGATCTAGGTATTCAAATTCACTGCCATGAAACCGCTCAAGAAGTGTCTGACGCTACCGCGAAAGATGGTGAACGCCCTATTGCCCGGCTAAATCGCCTTGGCCTACTAAGCCCCAACACCCAGCTTGTTCACATGACCGCACTTAATGATGATGATATTGATATGGTTAAGCGTAGTGGCGCCCATGTGGTTCACTGCCCAGAATCCAACTTAAAACTGGCTAGTGGCTTTTGCCCCGTGCAAACACTGCTAGACCAAAAGATAAACGTGGCCCTAGGCACCGATGGCGCAGCCAGCAATAATGACTTAGACATGTTTAGTGAAATGCGCACAGCCGCCCTGCTAGCCAAAGCAGTCAGTCGCGATGCCGCCGCCGTGAGTGACTGGCAGGCACTAGAAATGGCGACACTGTCGGGAGCCAAAGCACTCGGCATGGCTGACCAAATAGGCAGCCTGGAAGTAGGCAAACAAGCTGACATTATTGCTATCGATTTTAGCCAAATTGAACAACAGCCTGTTTACAACGCCATCTCACAGCTGGTTTATACCAACATGGCTAGCAATGTTAGCCATAGCTGGGTGGCGGGTAAAAAAGTGCTTGATAATCGCCAACCCTGCCAATTAAATATAGAATCAATAAAACGCAAGGCTCAACACTGGCGCGAAAAAATTCAGACCAGCAACGAGCAAGCTAACAACCACTAGGCCTTGCAACCAACCACGCCGAAAGACGGGAATAAAATTGAACAACGTTGACCCACAAGAAATCGCCAAATTTGAAGCCCTTGCCCATAAATGGTGGGATAAAAACAGTGAATTCAAACCTCTCCATGACATAAACCCACTGCGTGCCAACTATATAGACCAGCACTCACCTGTCGCACAAGCCAAACTTGTTGATGTAGGTTGCGGCGGCGGTGTTTTAAGCGAAGCGATGGCTCAACGTGGCGCGACAGTAACCGGCATAGATATGGGTGAGACGCCCCTCTCAGTAGCCAAGTTACACGCACTTGAGAGCGGCTTAAATATCGATTATAGACAGAGCACAGCCGAACAACTTGCCGACGAACAAAGCGAAAGTTTTGATATCGTCACCTGCTTAGAAATGCTTGAGCACGTGCCCGATCCAAGCTCCGTTATTAAAGCCTGTGCCAGGCTCTGTAAACCCGGTGGTCATTTATTTTTTTCAACGTTAAATCGTAATCCTAAATCATATTTATTCAGTATTATTAGTGCAGAATATATTTTAAAAATGCTCCCGAAAGGCACCCACAATTACGATAAGTTTATTAAACCATCCGAACTGGCAAGCGCCATTAGGGAAGCAGGTTTAATTCTTGAGCATATGACAGGCATGACGTACAACCCCATTACCAAGCAATATAAATTAAAAGAAGGCAGTGTGGACGTAAACTATTTGGTGCACGTACGCAAACCTGAATAGGTAATGGGTAACCATACAAACGGATAAGTATTTACGTAATACCCTTTAATGTAAGATGGAGACGAGCTAACAATTCACAGTATATTTCTCAGCCACTGTGCAATGCGGGATACCTGTACGGCTCGGTCTCAACTGCCTTTACTACAGTAAAAAACCAGTAACTGAAAACAGTTTTTTGCCTACCCTGAAGACTTAATGGTAAACTAACCAGACTAAATTCATGAAGCAATTAGACGCAGTATTATTTGATTTAGACGGCACCCTACTCGATACCGCGCCCGATTTTTTTGTTGTGGTTAATAAACTCTGTCGACGCCATGGCTGGCCAAAAAAAGACTATCAAACCATTCGTGATAATGTATCTAACGGCTCCAAAGCATTAATTACATTGGTGTCAGGTATGCAACCTGAAGATAATGGCTTTGATGATTTACGACAACAATTATTAGATCTTTATATCGATCATTTAGCAGTAGAAACTTGCTTATTTGAAGGGCTAGAAGACACCATCAACTGGCTTGAAAAAGAAAACATACATTGGGGCATCGTCACCAATAAACCCAGGCTCTATACCGAGTCTTTGTTAGACCAACTTAAATTAAGCGAGCGATGTGCAACAGTAGTTTGCCCTGATGATGTTTCAGCAAACAAACCCAACCCAGAATCTCTTTATTTAGCCTGTTCACAATTAAATATAAAACCTGCTAACGCCATTTATATTGGTGATCATCGGCGCGATATTGAAGCCGGTTTACGAGCAGGTATGCCAACCATTGCCGTTAACTATGGCTATAATGAAGCTCACGACCCTGCAGATAGCTGGGGCGCTGATCACTTAGCCGAGCATGGCAGTGATTTAATCGGTATCATTCAAACCAAGATACGTTGTTAACCTTTCCTTTATAAGGGCCACTACACCTATGTCAATATCAAAAAACTACCAAGCCCCTGAGCAGCTGTTAAAAGATCGCGTCATTTTAATCACTGGCGCAGGTGACGGCATCGGGCGAACAGCCGCACTGAGTTTTGCCCAACACGGCGCAACCGTTGTTCTTTTAGGTAAAACCACCGAAAAACTTGAAGCGGTGTATGACGAAATTGAAGCTGCCGGTTACCCGCAGGCCGCCATTTACCCAATGAATTTAAATGGCGCGGTCATGAAAGACTATGACGACATGCATGACGCCCTAGATAACGCCTTTGGCCGACTGGATGGTTTATTACATAATGCCAGCGTATTAGGCGACAGAAAGGCCATCGCTCAAAGCAGTACAGAAATTTGGCAAGACGTCATGCAGGTTAACGTTAATGCTCCGTTTATGCTAACCAAAGCCATGCTCCCATTATTAGAAGCTGGCAGCCACGCCTCGATTATATTTACGTCTTCAGGCGTTGCCTTTAAAGGCCGAGCTTACTGGGGGCCCTATTCTGTCTCTAAGTTTGCCTCACAAGGCTTAATGCAGGTGTTAGCTGATGAGTTAGCCATCACCAGTGATATACGCGTTAACTCCATCAATCCCGGCGCCACCAACACTAATATGCGTCGCAGCGCGTACCCAGCAGAAGACCCAAGCACCAATCCTAGTCCTGAGGCCATTATGCCCAGCTATTTGTATTTAATAGGCGTTGAAAGCATCGGCATCAACGGCCAAAATCTAGACGCCCAGTAAACCTCCCGCGTAAAAAGAATGAGGCCTTGCCTAGCACCCCACTAGACCTCAAAACCCTATCACCCACATTGCCACCCGGCAAAATAATGTCACCTAAGCAGAGCTGATTTACCGCTCTAACGTCAAAAACATATCAATAAAATATTAAACCCTTATAATTCAATAGCTTGAACAAACAGTCATATAGATGGCACAGTTTTCGCTATTGATCACTTAGGCAGCCAATTAAAGGTATCAACGGATTAGCCGCTAAATGTAAAGTGAACTTGTATTCCCTGAGGTCAGCAGATTATGGCAACGACTATCCAAAGCCATCAGCCAGAAAAAAGCATGGAAACGTACGCCTTTACCGAGCATGGTAAAACGGGTAACAACACCACAACAGAACTGCTACATCAACAGCGGCAATTGCACATAAGCCAAGTATTACAAACAAGCCTTGAGCTAGATGACGTTCTACAACTATTCTTCAGAGAGCTAGGCAAGCTAATTGGAATTGACAGTCTTGGCTATCGCAACGAAAAACTTTGCCTAACACTCAATATCGGTAAAAGTGGGAAAAATAGCTGCCATTACAACCTACAAATGAATGACCGTAATTTGGGTGATCTTATATTAACGCGCGACCAGCGTTTTAGCCCATCTGATTTACAATTTATAGAGTCATTAATTGGCAGCTTAGTTTGCCCCATTCGCAACGCCCTACTTTACAAAGAAGCCTTACAAGCAGCCCTTAAAGATTCGCTCACCCAGGTTGGAAATCGTGCTGCCTTTGACACCGCAATTAACCGTGAGGTAAACCTGTCACACCGGCATGAACGCCCGCTCTCATTACTTGTAATTGATATCGATTTTTTTAAGAACGTTAACGATAGTTTTGGCCATAGTTGTGGCGATACGGTGCTTAGTGAAATAGCAAAAACGTTAATGGAATGCTGTCGTGAAACCGACGCCTGCTATCGCTACGGTGGAGAAGAGTTTGTTATTATTCTCAATCATACGGGCCTCATCGGCAGCCGTATGATTTCCGAACGTATCCGTAAATCTATTGAAAAACGCAATATCACCCACGCAGAACATACTATTAAGGTCACCGCCAGCATAGGCATTGCAACCCTACAAAAAGATGAACCCGCCACCAATTTATTTGATCGTGCAGATAAGGCGCTTTATAGCGCTAAAGAACATGGCCGCAATCAAGTTGCTAAAGCGTTATAAACAATAAACATCACTGCAGCTTGTCATAAAAATAACAGGTTCTTTCTGTAACACCTAAATAATCATAAATTCGCTTTGAAAGATCAGCCGATGTGAGCGTATCTTTGATGCACAATTCTGGATGATCTTGTAAATCGAGATACAGTGCCTCTGATTTTGGCACGTCTGGATGATAAAGTAGCAGTTGTGGTTGCAACAAAGACTGACTACTCACTGCCGTCACTAAACCGATACTGCCGTCCGATAAACTCACCATTGTACCTGGTGGGTAAACTCCCATAGTTTTAATAAAAAGCTGTACGATTTCAGTATCTAACTTATCTTTATACTTTGCATACAGTATCGCCATTGCCTGCTTAGGCGTAACAGCTTTTTTAATATCTGCAGGGTTACAAAGGTTATCATAGCAATTGGTTATCACAACAATTCTTGCCAAAATAGTAATGTCGTCACCCCTCAAACCCTGAGGGTAACCGGTACCATCTAAAAACTCATGGTGCTGCTCAATAACTTCTGCTGACTCTATCGAAGCCCCTTGTAATTTTCTGGCTAGTTTGCCACCTAATAGCGGATGAGTATCGAGTAATTTCTGCTCACTAGTATTTAACGGCTCTTTCTTCATTAAAACTTTGGCGGGTACGGCCACCTTACCAATATCATGCAATACAGCACCTATGCACAGTTTGCGTAGCTCTATATCTTTTATGCCCATGGCCTTGGCTATCGCCAAAGTAAGCACACAGACATTAAGCGTGTGATGATGCATAGAGAAATCATCGTCAGAAAAATTCACTAAATTAATTAACACGTCGCTATCAGTTTCAAAAGCAGAGCTCATCAAATCAGCTACCTTTCTAGCATTTCTGATTGCATTAGCGGGTGCATTTTTTAAGTCACTGGTCAGATTTTTAATTTGTTTAACACGTTCTAAATATTCTTTCGATTTCTTTTGACGGTCTAAACGATATTTAGCTGCTTTTTGTATCCGTTTATTTTTTTCTTTCCACAAGCTTGCCTTATCGACGGCCGCAGATGAATGCGTAGGTTCTTCCTTTAGTTTGGATTTGCATTTGTCGGGTATAACGATAATCTCGGTCAGACCCAGTTCTTTAATCACTTTGATTTCATCAAATGACTTAATTAAGAAGTGCCTAAACAAAAAAGGATGCTCCGTCCAAGAGAGATCAGTATCGACATAAATACCGGGCTTAAGCTTATCGACACTCACTTTAACTCTTTTAGCTTTAGTCATTACTTTGCAGCACCTTTGTTATAGTGGGGTTTTCTATTCATTACTTCAAGCTTTTAGAAACCACCTCATAAACATCTTTCGATAAACCCTCAACACTCATAACACGTTCTAACTCTTTGCGCATTAAGGCGGCGCTTTGGTCTTTATATTGCTTCCATTTTGTTAGCGGACCTAGCAACCGGGAGGCAATTTGTGGATTCAAGGTGTTTAGCTCAATGATTTGATCAGCCAATAATTGATATCCTGCCCCATTCTCTTGATGAAAGTTAACGGCATTACTCGCAAATGCACCCACAACAGATCTAACTTTATTAGGATTTTTAATATCGAAGGCTGGGTGTTTCATCAATGCTTTAACTTTATCGATCGTACCCGATAAATAACAGGTCGATTGAACCGACAGCCATTGATTAACCACCAAGCTGTCATGCTGCCAACGCTGATAAAAATCAGCAATGGTGTCATTTTTTTGCTGTTCAAATGAACTGTTATTTAACATCACTAACGCAGCCAACACATCGGTCATGTTATTGCTTTGTTGATACTGTTTTAAACATACCTCTAATGCTTTATCTGTTTCAAGCAACATCAAATAGCTTAACGCACTGTTTTTTAAACTGCGGGAAGAAATTTGTTGCTCATTAGCCTGGTAAACTTCTGTAATTTGATTGTTTTGATAAACATCCCACAGCTCATCTTCTAGCTGCTCAGCAATTCCCATGCGAGCCGTCATTCTGGCCACATGTATTGCCTGCACATCCGCCTTTGCCGTAATACCCGCCATATACGCTTCTGAGGGTAAGTTTAACATTAGCGCTACCATCGATTTATCCAAGCCCTCATCACCAAGCAACTGTTTATAAACCTCAACAATTCTTTCATCAAGCACCAATGGCAGGTTTGATTGATGCTCAGCTATCATATCGTTCAGCGCCAACACGCCTAATTTTTGACAGGCATCCCAACGACAGAAACCATCGGTATCGTGACTTATCAAAAACATAAGCTCATCACGGCTATAATTAAAGTCTAATAATACGGGAGCAGAATAGCCGCGTAACAAACTTGGCACAGGATTTTCAAACATATTTTCAAACACAAACTGTTGCTTTACTTCTGTCACATCCAGTACTAAATTTGTGCTATCGCTTGTTTCCGGATTAGGATTATGACCTTGCAACTGAAGCTTGTAAGCGCCAGCATCACCCAACAAAGCAATCGATACGGGGATGTGAAAAGGTAAATTTTCTGACTGGCCTGCAGGCGCGCTACAAGACTGCGTGAAATTGACCGTATACGTATTATTGGTTTCACAGTACTCACCCACAACTTTTAATTGTGGCGTTCCTGCCTGCGAATACCAACGACGAAACTGTATTAAACATTTACCGCTCGCATCTTCCATAGCCTTAACAAAGTCTTCACAAGTCACTGCTTGGCCGTCGTGCCTATCAAAGTATAAATCACTACCTTTACGGAATAACACTGGCCCTAATATATTGGCGATCATACGTACAACTTCTGCACCTTTCTCATACACGGTAACCGTATAAAAGTTGGATATTTCCATAAAAGATTCAGGGCGTATAGGATGAGCCATAGGGCCTGCATCTTCGGCGAACTGCACCGTACGTAATAAGTTAACATCTTCAACTCGCTTAACCGTACGTGAGCCCATATCTGATGAGAATTCTGCATCACGAAAAACAGTAAAACCTTCTTTTAAACTCAGTTGAAACCAATCTCTACAGGTAACTCTATTACCGCTCCAGTTATGAAAATATTCATGAGCCAC
>JBNMPS010000038.1:0-19863 GCA_051277005.1 Pseudohongiellaceae bacterium | reverse complement strand
TACTTAATAACTTTTTGATTTCTGCTACGCCATCGGCGGGGTTGAGGTTTTTGGTGATATCGCGAGTTTTGTAGCTGTAGACAAATGACAGCGCGGTTTCATCGCGTAAGTTAATCGAGCGAATCGTCAGACGTTGTAAGTCCTGCTCTTTGCCACGATATTTACTCAGCAACAGCTTATCCCAGGTTTGCTGTTGCAGGCTATCATTTATAAGGCTAACAAAGCTTTCGAATGGTGCTTGTTGGCTGCTGTCATTATCAGTTTTTGGCATCTAGTGAGTCTATTAGCTTCAGAGATTTAGGTCCAGCTCATTGTGGATCAGCACTATACATTGTGAGGCAAACAACATCTTTGGCCCGACACTGATCTTCTCGGTGCCAAGCCGCTTAAGGGTGTTAAAGCTCTTTTTCGGCATAGGGATATGATCGGTGAGTAAAAAACAGGGACGGTCGTCAAAGTTTTGTTGTCGGATGTGCGTACCTTTTTTGTCCATCATAAATAATTGATGATCGACTGCCAGCTGCTGGATCAGTTTTTCAAAGCTTAAGGTTTGTACCGTGATACCAGCTTCTACTTGTCGCCTTTCTTCTTTGGCCATGCCGATTGAGCTATCTAATGCACCAGATATTTTGCTGATCAGCGCCTGCTCATGAAAGCCGCCGATATCGCCCAGCTCATTGGTGGTGAAAGTGATAGTGCGCGAAAAATCTTGGGTGCTTTCGAGTACCAGATGAACAATGACATTGCTGCGATGAGACTGCGCGATAAAAATGGCATTCATCAAACTATGAGCGAGAATCTCAGTATGTGCCTCTGCGCCGATGCCGGCCAATAAGGCTTGGCTGTTAGTCGGTGCGGCGCGGGCACGTAATACAAAAGTACGTAGCTGTTGATTGCTTGTTGCTGTCATAGTGGTTTTTGCATTGAGGGTCTGGCTTTACAAAAAAGCGTATTACGTCAGCACAGTATAAACGGTTGCGGTCTGTGTTAAGCGGCCTTTGTAAAGCGCTGCTCTAAATAACTGATAATCTCAGTAGATTCATACATCCAGCTTTCGGCACCGTTGACATCCACGACCCTTAAACAGGGTACTTTCAGTTTACCGCCGCCGGCCAGCAGTTCTTTTTTGGCCGCTTCTGAGCGTTTAGCATCACGTGTTTCGATAGGTAGAGATTGGCGTTTCATCGAGCGTCTAACCTTGACACAAAAGGGGCAGGCTTTGTATTGGTAGAGCGTTAACGTCTTGCTTTGTTCATTGATGACAGCCTGAGCAGGTTCGGTACGTCTAATACCTTTAGGTGAAGTTAGCCAATCCATCAATAAGATTAGTGCACCTAAGATTTGGTGGATGATACGCATATAAAGCCTGTCTGGAGTTGCTTGTTGAATAGTCTGATGTCACAGAGGCAAGATTATGAGGCTCGGGTAGTGCTTGGTCAATAGTTAGGCAGCGATAGGTGTACATAAGTATTCGCCCTTATGTAGGCAGCACTAACTGCCTATGTCATCATTAAGGTTCGTAGTTTTGTTAGGAAACCTGTGTTTCTTCCTTCATCCAGATAGGCGCCGACAGCGTACAGTTAACACTAGGCTAAAACATGGCCCATGAGGTAATTAAAATGGATAAGCTGGATATAAGAGTAGCGTTATCGGTCTTTGATAAAGTGCTTTCGTTGGGTGTTCGCAATAATGACACCTATTCTCTGGATGGCCTCGACGCTACCCCTTCTTTCGACGGTTATACCGTGACATTAAGTGATAACAAGGTGTCTTTGCATATTCAATTTCACAATAAATTCAATCTCGAATACGATTCAACAAAATCACTCAATGAATTTATGACCAAGCTTGATCGATTTGATCAGTCATACTAACGCTCAAGAGGCTAGCAATGAATAACGACAACGATGCCCCTATTGTAATTTACGGCGGTAACGGCTTTGTTGGTGTCGCGGTTTGTGAATATGCTGCGCATCATGGATTTAAATGCCTTAGTATTTCTCGCAGCGGTGCTGTTCCCGCTCATTTAGACGTCGCAAAATCTCCATGGTTGGATAACGTAAGCTGGCTACAAGGGGATGCGCTATCGCCGGATATAGACATGCTCAAAGGCGCGCGAGCAATTATCAATCTGGTGGGTTCACCACCATTGCCTACCTTTACTAAATCTGCTTTTGATAACCAGCTGATGATGAATGGTGCTAGTCAGTTGGCGGTAGTTGAGGCTGCGGAGTCAGCAGGCGTAAATCGGCTGGTGATAATGGGTGCAGATATCCCCTCATTATTACAGGCAGAAGGCTTCGCCTACTACCGCGGGAAAAAACAAGCCATGATGGCGGCTAAGTCATTCGCGGCTTCATCGGAGTTACGTCAGGCGGCAGTGCTACAGCCAGGGGGGATTTATGGCACTCGGCATACACAGGGTGGTTTGGCGCTTCCTCTGTCTTGGTTTATGTCGCCCCTATCAGCGCTCCAACAATATTTACCTCAGGCTGTTCAAAATATTCTACCGGCGGCTTTTGTTGATGTTAAAAATGTAGCAGGTGTTGCAGTAGAATTGGCAACCCTTACTAACAAGGACTTTGATTTATCTGTAAAGGGGTTCATGCAGGTAAGCAATGAAAAGTTGCTTGACTGGCAGTCGAAGCCTACTGAGCCAAACCATCCTCAAAATTAGTAACTTTGACAGTGTTGGCTGTACCTTCACTTTTTAAGGCCATGAGGGCAATATTAAAACCATACACAGGCAAATATATGCTGTGTAGCGATATCTTATTGCGATTTATGACTTTTGGTCTTTGCGCATCTTAAGTAACCATGAGCTTTGATTTTTCTCTGCGTCGTAAAACACCGCCACAGTGAAGAAAAACATCAAGATTAATACAATATGAGCGGCAACACTTAAACCAAAGTAGAAGATGCTTCCGAGATAGACTGCGAAGGCACCACTCCACATAAAGGCCAAGATTATCATGATGAACATTCTGCTGGCGGGGTCAGGAATATGCCTAAGTGGATTTTTGCTAGAATCAAAGATGTATTTATAGGCGTCATAAGTCCAAAGTCCAAAGTTTTTCATGCTTAATCCTCAGTTTTAATAAGTAGGCATAAGACTTATACGCTAATCTGTTATCTTTGGATTTGCAATCAATTATTGTGTATTTGACAAGGCAAGATGACATCGAAAAATAGTGTTAATGCTACAATGGATATTTTAAAGTGGCAGTAGTAGTTATTTTTTGGCGTAAATTTTCGATTCGGCGAATGTCCGTCGATGACGCACAGTATCTACGCTGCTATTTCACTGTAGAAAATTCCATCAATTACTAGGGTTTCTTCGTGCTTATTTATGTATTGCTGTGGGTTAAATTTTTGGAGGATAAGCAATGCCTTATATTATAAATCTATTGCCGAAATTCAATCGGCTATGGATATTGCTTATAAGTGGGTTGTATTCAACAGCGGTTATCGCCCATGGTGTTAGCCAGGGCGACCAAGGTTATATACAGGAGATATCAGGCACTAATATTATTCCCTTTATCTATCTGGGTGCCAAACATATGGTGACTGGATACGATCATCTGCTATTTCTAGTTGGGGTTATATTTTTTCTGTACCGACCTTCAGATATTGCGGTATATGTGAGTTTATTTGCGATAGGTCACTCAAGCACGCTCTTATTGGGCGTGTATTTTGACATTCCTGCTAATGCCTATTTGATCGATGCCATCATCGGTTTGTCCGTTGTTTATAAAGCCCTTGATAATATGGGTGCATATCAGCGATGGTTTGGTGTGCAGCCAAACACAAAAATCGCAACGCTAATATTTGGCTTTTTTCATGGTTTTGGTTTGGCGACAAAAATACAAGACTTTGAAATTTCAGCTGATGGCCTCTTAGCCAACTTACTTGCTTTTAATGTGGGCGTTGAAATTGGCCAGTTATTGGCTTTAGCAGCAATTCTTATTCTTATGGGGTACTGGCGAAGACAAAGTTTCTTTTTTAAGCAAGCATATAGCGCCAATGTATTACTTATGTCAGCAGGTTTCATGTTAATGGGGCTTCAGCTAACAGGATATTTTTTGAATACCTAGAATAAATGCAGGAGTTACGTAGTGTATAACGAAAACATACCAAAAAACCTCAAACTACCCAGTAGTACGCAGCTTATGAAATCGACAATCATAGCGCTAATTACTGCACTGGTTTTGCTAGTGATTGTCATACTACCCGCTGAATATGGCGTTGACCTGACGGGTATTGGTAGAACTCTTGGCCTCACTCAAATGGGTGATATAAAACAGCAATTGGCAACCGAAGCTACGCAAGATCTAAGAGAATCAGTAAGTAGCCAGCTGATACAGAAAGAAGTTGAGATACCAGAAACTGTGACAGCTGATTTTGCGAGTGAAACTATAGTTTCAGAAACAAGAACCGTTCAGCTGCAACCGGGTGAAGCCTCTGAACTTAAGCTTGCTATGAATAAAGGCGCTATCGTTACCTATAGGTGGTCAGTAGATTCCGGTCATGTCAATTATGATACGCATGGGGATAACGCAAGTACCAACTATTTTGGTTATGGCAAGGGTAAAGCGACTACTGAAGATGAGGGAGAGCTTGAGGCTGCTTTTGAGGGCAAGCATGGTTGGTTTTGGCGTAACCGCTCTGATAAAACTGTAATAGTGACTCTTGTTGTATCAGGGGACTATAGCAGTATTCATAAAGTGCTATAAATTATACATCTTTTATAAAGTTGGTACTCAGCATGAGGGTACTAAAAAAATAGACGAGCTATTGACGAAGTTTAACGAATAACAATATGGGCAAAGTAGCAAGGCTATTGCGTATACAAAGTAATTATTTGTATGGCAAAAAACTATGTGGATTGATAATGAGAATTATTCACTTACGGTTCCTGATCTGACGGAGCAATGGGCCCTAACTGAATGCCAAGAGGACGCGTCAGATAAAAATATCGCTGGCAATATCTTTAATATTGATGAGGGCTTTGGGGGTGATGGGATGTCGATTATCCATCGGACACTCGGTAAATATCCTCAGCTATCTCCTGTGCAAGAAAAACAATTTTTTGAATCATTGGGTTTATTGATAAAAAAAATTCTTGTTGAATTACTAAAAACAGAAACGGGAAGATCCGATGTATTTCTGTTGATAGCTTCTATACTAGAAAATAAAAAACCGCTGTCAATGGGACTGTCAACTCAAGATCATCGGCTATTGATGACGGAGTTTAAACATCTAAAAGATTCATTAGCCGATAGCGATTTCGAGAAAAAATTATCAATCTCATTCAAAACAGCAGCGGACAATAGACTTTATCTCGCCAATGAAGGCTCAGTAGTAACAGGCCATATTGCCGGCTTGGATTGGCCTTATCGATTGGTCATAGCGCTGGCGCAAAAACAGTTTAAAAGTCTCATCGGTGATCATTCTACTGAGTTACATAAAGCTCTCACAAAATTTATTAGCACATTATCTCCCGTTGCTTATATCCCAGAAAAAATCACTGAACTTAAGCAAATAACACAACACAATCAACTGCTTATAGGGCAGTATTTTCAACAGCGTAATTATTTGGTTAATCACAACCTGAGGCTGGTGTACCACGTAGCCAACAAATATACCGACTCTGCTATTGATATCCAGGAAACATTACAGGATGGTGTTTTTGGCTTAATACGAGCGATCGAAAAGTATCGGCCAGCAACAGGCTATCGTTTTTCGACCTATGCCTACAACTGGATTGAAGCAAAAGTGAGACTGACCGCTACCCGTCAAAAAGGATTTATGCGACTACCGAGTTCTGCGGTTGCCGACCTTACGACGGTGCGAAAAATTGCTAGCAGCTTGACCAAAGCAGGATTAACAGCAAGCCCTGAGCTAGTTTCAAAAAACTGTGATCTAAGCCTAGATCGAGTTTCTACGCTCATGTCGTTAAAGAACTATGCGAGCTCCATCGATCAACCACTGAGTGGAGGCAATGATGAGATAAATCTATCGGGACTATTGGGTAATGATAAAAATATAGTGGTCAACCAGGTTGCTGGAATCACATTAAAAGAAGATATTGATTACCTATTGCAATCTCTAGATCAAAGAGAGGCGTACATCTTGATCAATCGTTACGGGCTCAATGGGGTTCCAGCTCAGGCTTTGGAAACTATCAGTCATAGTGTTGGTTTAAGTCGGGAGCGTGTACGTCAGATCGAAAAAAAGTTACTTAAAGATTTGCGCCTGTCACTTGAAGAGTCGGGAAGGTCAACGGATATGCTAGCCTACATGGATGAGACATAATGCGATGTTGCTAAACAGCAGGCAAACTTTACAATAGCCTCTCACCTACTAACAGGCGTCATCAAGATGAAGCTCCATCGCAGCGATATCAATCAAATGGATAGTCGATTTCGCGGCCAGTTCATCAACTCACTATCGGGCTATAAGTCAGCTAATTTGATAGGTACCGCCGATGCTCAAGGTAACACCAACCTTGCTATTATAAGCTCAGTTGTGCACTTAGGTGCACACCCACCATTACTGGCTTTTATCCATCGTCCAGATTCAGTTTCACGCCACACCTTTAAAAACATCCAAGCTAACGGCTGCTTCAGTATTAATCATTTGCATCAAGATGACATCGTTGCAGGCCATCAAACCTCGGCACGCTACCCCAGTGAAACCTCAGAGTTCCAAGCCTGTGGTTTTACTGAGCAATGGTTTGAGGGTTTTAGCGCCCCATTGGTAAAAGAAAGCCACATAAAATTGGCTATGCGGTATGTTGAACACCACAATTTACTCAATCAAACCATTATGATTATTGGTGAATTAGATCTAGTTGAAATACCCGAAGAAATTTTACGTAAGGACGGCTCTCTGGATATCGCTGCAGCTAAAACAGTCGCAATAGCGGGGCTCGACAGCTACTACGACGTTGAAAAAATCGCTCGCTTTGCCTATGCAAAGTCAGACACTCTACCCACAGAAATTTAACTGTTAGCCGTCATTATATAAATGAAGCTGATATTTATCCTTTTTCTCAGAAAAAAATGTATTTGAATCGCAGACTTTGCGACAAGGAGCAAGCTTATGTCTTACCTAGTAATTGGCGCATCCAGCGCGATTGCAAAGGCGGTAATAAATCAACTCACTAGCGAACAACAAGAAGTCATTCAAATTTCAAGAGCATTTATCGCAGAGCAAAAATCACCACTGCAATTTAGCCTGCCAGACTATAGCGAGGCATCCATCAACAATTGCCTTGCAGAAATATCCGCCAACTACGACCTAAAGCGCTTAACCCGTGTCATCATTTGTACGGGCATCCTTCACCAGGGAGAATATTTAAAACCTGAAAAAGCGCTGAGCCAGCTCAACGAAAAAAACTTATTAGCGCTGCTAACCATCAACACCATCACGCCCCTGCTTTGGATAAAAAATCTCATATACCACTTTGCTAAACAACAGCGCTGCAAGATACTGGTTTTAAGCGCTCGTATTGGTAGCATCACTGACAACAATATTGGCGGCTGGATTAGCTATAGGAGCTCCAAAGCCGCGCTAAATATGGCCTTAAAAACCACTGGCATTGAAGTGGCACGAACCCACCAAAACCTTAAATTAATTGCTTACCACCCCGGCACAGTTGATACGCCGCTGTCTAAACCTTTTTCCAAAAATATCCCCGACAATAAACTGTTTTCACCAGAGCTAGGGGCTCAATATTTGTTAACTGTATTAAACAAAGCGAAGCATGATCAGGTGGTCAGTTATCTCGATTGGAATAATCAATCTATCGACTGGTGATTAAAGGGCTAATGACCTCCTGAAAATATTTAACTAATCTTATAAATTCATATGGTTAAGTTTTATATTTTTATTATGTCGTATACGTGTGGCATAAGGTATTTTTTAGTTTCATTTTTTCGAGCTGCTGAGAGGGTAGAGTCACTGAATAAAGAATTTGAGCAATGGCGCTACCAAAAACAGAGCTGATGTTTCACCGTGATCCAGGTTCTGAATATACGAGCAAGTATTATAAGGTTTTATTAAAGCGCTATGGCATCTGTGTTTTTATGGTAGATATTCGGGCTGGTTGGGATAATGCTGTTGTTGATGCTTTTTTGTTAGCTTGAAGCACGACTGGTTATTGAAGATTAATCAGTCAACATGCGAGCATATGAAGCAAGAGGTTACAGATTATATGAAGCAGTAAAACCAGGGTCGGCTAAATACCGCCAACAATGATATGTCGCCGAATAATTTTGAAAAATCTCAAGTGAAAGTGTCCGGTTGAGCTTGACTAGAACAAACAGCAGGATTTCCGTATAAGCGGGCATTGCTATGCAGAAACATATTTTATTTGTGCCTGTGATAATATGCACGGGAACTAGTCTTCAAAATATATTTCCCTTTGTTCTTTATAACGTTAGTAATCTAAAGAATATAAGCGTATAAAAAGTAATAGGCGTGGCATGGTGTTCGAATAATACGCTGCTAGAATGAGAAATCTGAAATTATAATTTATTTTCCGTATATATATTAGAGAGAAAAATATGGGCAAAGAAGTGAATGCTGAAACGGATGGTCTCGCACAAGACTCAAAGAATATGGCCGTATTGAACTGGATAGGGACAATATTTTTTGGTTTTATTCCCGGCTTGATATTGTATCTGGTTAAAAGTGATGACAAGTATGTGAACGAACAATCCAAAGAAGCTCTGAATTGGTCTATAACACTACTCATTGCCTACGCTTGCGCATTTGTTCTAAGCTTTGTTGTGATCGGTATTTTTTTGTTTCCCATTATCGGTCTTTGTCATTTGATATTTTGTATTATGGGTGCTATCTCAGCCTCTAAAGGGGAGCGCTATCGATTACCCTTTGCGCTTCGTTTGATTAAATAGTCAAGCCGAAGTGGTTTAGCAAGTCGGTCAGCAAAGTGCCAGCATTGCATTTGGATTTTAAATACAACATTAAGCGCCACGTACTGAGGAATCGACTGTTCAGCATGTACAACTTGAGTCCCTAAGCCCCGGTGCTCTTCTTAAACCTTCTATATTCTAGGGTGATTAGTAGCTTTGGTCGTTATGTCTTGGGAGGGATACCATAGGCCTTTGATTCAACTCGCTTCTGAATTATGATCAAGATATAGTCGCTAGACAGCACAATGACTGGATTAAAGCCCTTGCTCGGTAGCCAAGCTCATTAATGTTAAATTGATGGAACACAAAGAGTGTTAGCTTATGCTGAGTGTACTAGTTGTGAGATAGCAGGCCAAAGAGATATTGACTCTTTGCCCCTTGAATAATCTGTTATATATATTGAGAGAATGTAATTCGATGGAAGATCAAATCAACAAAATATTATCAATAACAAGCATAGTAAAAAAATGGATGACAGTGATCGTCCTTATTTTGATGATGCTTATTGTGTTGGCTTCAGTTATAGAGCTTGCCGTCGTATTGTTTCAGGAGTTTACAGACGAAACTAGCGGTATCTTGTTGTTAGATATCGATGAATTTTTTAGGATTTTTGGCTTTGTGTTCATTATTCTAATTGGCTTTGAACTACTGGACTCAGTTGAAATGTATTTTAGAAAGAATATCATTCATGCCGAAGTTGTTATCCTAATTGCTGTTATAGCTGTCACAAGAAAGGTTATCCTGCTTGATCTAGAAAAATATGACCCAATTGCCATAATAGGCTTAAGTCTTATTATCTTGGCCTTAGGCGGTTGCTACTATTTGATAAAGGTGAGCCACAAAGACGATCGTTCATAACAAACCTGACTTCGCATACAGTTTGTGCAGGTTGCCGGTTTACCTGGTAATGATGTTCAAAGTAGCGCAAGCATGATGAGTTATTACTGATACGGGTGTGCTCAATAAATAGGTAGAATTGGATGATTAGAATAGGGTGAATATTGCAGCTTTTGTTGTCTATACCGCTTTTGTTACTTATGTTTCATTACGCACTATGGATGGTGTCGCTATAGGAAATTGGGATAAAGTGGGTCATATTTCGCTTTATTTTGTATTTGCCATAATTGGCTATCGGATTTTTTCAAATACTAGGTATTATCTTTATCTATGTATTTTCATAATCATTTATAGTGGCTTAATGGAAGTGGCTCAGTCATTTATGCCTGGCCGCATGATGTCTGTTTATGACTTATTGGCTAATGCAATAGGTGTCGCTATGGCTGTAGTATTAACTAGGTTTATGTGGTTCCGGAGATAGATCAGTGCTAATAACCGAACAATACCGCAAGTTACTAATAGATAAAGGGCCCACTGTGCTCAGCGTCTTTAGCAAAGATGGGGCGGTCAAATCGTCCTTAGTATGGAGTGATATTGAGGGTGGGTTAATTAGCATTAACATGATGGCTGCTGCGCCAAAATTGAAACGTATAGTAAGATCCAAAAAGGCAACGGTTCTCAAAGTTGACCCACAAAATGAAGATAACTATATATCTATACGGTGCTCTCTGGTCGGAGTAGAGTCGGACGGGGCAATTGAACATCTAGATAAAATGACAAAGAGACACTATGGAAAAGACAAATGGTACGGAGATATGGTGCCAGATGTTGATGTAGACAAAAAGACTGAGGTTATTGTCTACCTAAAACCGGAGCGTATATATTACACATAACAATCTCAGTCAAAGCGACGCACTAACACACGCACTAACTTAAGCGCTAGGAGTTCTACAATGTCAGATTTACACGCTGTGTTATATGTGTCTTCGGCGGCAAAGGAGTTATCTCCTACTGATGTTGAGGACCTATTGACTCGTGCAAGAGCGCGTAATATCGAGCATAGTGTTACAGGTATATTGCTATGTATTGGCGGTAATTTTATGCAGTATTTAGAAGGCCCCCCCTCTGGACTTGAGGTGGTATATAAAATAATTAAAGAAGACTCTATGCATGCTGGGCTGATAGAGTTAATGAATTTCGATGTTAAAAAGAGAGATTTTTCTAATTGGTCAATGGCTTACTGCACAAAAGACCAGCTCGTAATCGTCGATGACTATAATGAAGAAAACATACTTAACGGTAAGTTAGGGCTTTTATCATGCAAAGAAACCCAAGCTCGAACTCTGCTGCATAATTTTTGGTGTAAGAATAGCCCTTAACACTTCAATCAATGCTGGCCTACGTCCAGACTTCCGCTCTACATGATCTCGTTATTACTGGTGGGATTTGCACTTTACGCCATATGGCCTCAATGCTGGATACTTTTAGTCGTTCACTGGTAGAAAAACGGCCAACACACTAAACTAGGTTATTTCTGGAGAAAGGCGATTAAAACTATTATAAAAATATTCGTACTTGTCTTGGCTGTTATTGTTGCCGCCTTACTTTGGGCAGTGCTGCCCTACGAGGTAATGACTCAAGCAAAAGATGCTCTAATTACTGATTCTGCCGTTGAGGTCATTCAGGGCGATGACCTTCTCTTCCGTCCTACCGTTGAACCTTCAAGTACAGGCTTTATTTTCTATCCTGGAACCAGAGTTGATTCTGAAAGTTACGCAGTCTGGGCGAGAATGCTAGCAGAAGCCGGCTACACCGTTATCCTTGCTCAAATGCCACTAGACTTAGCCGTCATGGATATTGAGAGGGCAGGTACAATTATCACCGCCTATCCAAAAATAAAGAAATGGGCCATTGGCGGCCATTCAATGGGAGGCTCTATGGCGGCCTTCTACACAGCGAAACATAAAGAGAGTATCGACGGAATGGTGTTTATGGGCTCTTATCCTGCAGAAAAGACCATTTTAGATTCAAAGGGGCTGAAGGTCTTAAGCCTCTACGGAAGTGAGGATTTAGTCGCATCAGAGGCAGAAATTGAGGCTCGCCGAGCCAACCTGCCGGGAGATACAGAATTCTTTCGCATCGATGGTGGCAATCACTCGGGCTTTGGTTTTTATGGTGATCAACCCGGCGACGGTAAGGCCTCAATATCCAAGTCAGAGCAGCATAGAATCATCGTCCTACAGGTCAGAGATTTTCTCGCTGCATTGGACTAATAACTTCTTTTAGACTCTGTGAAAAAATTAACAGGCTCATGTAGAGGCCAATTTTTAACGGCACTATAATGTTTATCCGTTACCCGCCTTATTAAACACGGTAGTCACTTATGAGCCAAGAAGATAATAACAGCATTATTAAAGCGGGTATGGTGATAGAGGTTCTCGGTACACCGCCTATATTTATTGCTCTCTCTATATATGCCCAAAATTTGATGCCGATTTCGTATTGCTTGACCGAATAAGGCTGGGCTGTGAGTGCTTGGTTCTCCCCGTAACGCTTTTTTGATAGCTGTTATTAGGGTCGGTTCTCAACGGTATGGAAATCCATCTGAAAATCCAATAAAGGTTCTGGCTAATTCTGAGGCAATAGAAGTAAATCTTAGCGTTTTGTCTAACACCAACGAGCAGCTCGTCATCTTCGCCTTGTATGCATTAGTATTATCAGCGCCGCTTCCTTATCAGTACTTAAGTTTGCTGCCTATTTACGCGGCTGTGTTCGTCGCGGGGCGTATTATTTTTTGGGAGTCCTATAAATATCATGTTTTATGGCCGGCACCAGGATTGTCGATGTGTATATTACCTGCTGTTCTAGGGTTGAGTTATTGTTGCTTGGCTCTATTCTTTCGAGGGTTTTTTAATGCTTGAAATCAGTGCAATATAGAATTTTGAAAAGGGACGATTTAGACAAATCGCTCCCAAATGCCTAGTTAGCAACGTGTTGTATTTAATAGTGGAGAAGCAAATGGCAGGTAAATAACCACCAAAATTAAATCACTTCCTCTATATGATGGGCGTTTTGACGTTTATAAACTTGAAGCAAAAGACAGTGATGTCCTATTCGCATCCTACCCAGCAGGAATATCAATAGCTGCCCATAGCCACGACACAGACAATCATGGAATCATTGCTCGCGGCGAACTTATATTAACAATGAATGGCATTACCACTAGAGTAGAGGCTGGCGATTGGTGTCATGTACCCGCAAATATTGAGCATTCAGCAGAATTTGAGGTTGAAACTGATGAGGTTGAGTTTTGGTTCCATCAAGCAAAATGATAGTTATTACTTCAATGTGGCCCATAATCTAGGGACCAGAGTGCTGGTTTAGAAGGGGTATTTGCTCGGGTATCAGCGGATATAATGAGTAGAATTATAATGACTGCGATAGGGTGTTATAGGTCATGATGATTGGATAATAACTGTTTTTTGAATTATCGCCCTTCGCCATAGCATCATAAAATGCCAGAAATAGCCGTATTTGGTGCTATATTTTGTAAGTACGATGACGGGTATAATGGTGAAATATGCCTAATTTTCTGGAATTTGTATGAATAATGAGATCAATTACAAGAATAACCCTCTGCATGGCGTTAGTTTAAAAAGCTTATTGATCGAAATAGTTGACCACTATGGTTTTGAGATCCTCTTTGCCTATTTAAACATAAACTGTTTTAAGACTAACCCGAGTATTCCATCCAGTATAAAGTTTCTTAAAAAAACAGAATGGGCTTGTGAAAAAGTTGAAGCTTTCTATTTGTATGAATTTAAAAACTTACCTAGAGCCTCCTCGGATCAGTTTATATTGCCTCCTAGGGATCGGATTGTTCCAGAAGATCAAGTATCTGGTGAGCCTGCCGAGTTGAGCTTGGAGGATGCCGAGCAATTGCGCGACAAACGTGCGAAAAAAACGGCTGCACATACTAAAGGGGCTGGGCATAGCTCTAGCTCGGGTAAGAGCTATGCCGCTCAAAGAGGCCGGCATTCTGACGATCGAGATAGGAAAAGCTCACAGAAGAGTGAGGATGAGCCGCTGAGATCCCAAGGTTCATCTAGTGAGGGCAATGCCGACCCCTGGACAAAATGGAAAAATAAACCTGAGCACTAGGAGTATGCAAGGTATAATTGACGTTTTTTAGCTAATGACAGCTTGCTCCACGGATTATTGGTTGTTGAGCAGCGGTAATTAGACGCAAAATAAGGTTAAAAATCTGTTTTTGTAATGGTGATAGCAAAAGCAGAATCATATTTTCACCACAAGATAAAGAGAGCGCTATGAGCAAAGGTACAGTTAAGTGGTTTAATCCAGATAAAGGCTTCGGCTTTATTACTCCAGAAGACGGTAGTAAAGATTTATTCGTTCATCATTCTGAGATTCAAGCAGGCGGAGGCTTCGCTACATTAAGCGATGGTCAGGCTGTTGAGTTTGAAGTAGGTCAGGGTCAAAAAGGTCCATGTGCAAATAAAGTAGTACCTGTTTAAGCTACAATATATAACAAGCAAAGTAAGGGGTGGCTAGGCCGCCACTTACTTTGGGCGTTACAAACACTATGGATGTGAATGAATACATTTACTAAATATGTTTCCTCCATTCTGGGTGATACCCTGTCTAGTAGTAATGGTGATCCTGCACTTTTATTTCCTGTCTATTTATACTTACACACACCGTGGAGTTATCTCGGTTTTATGCCATTGTTTCTTAGCTTTGGAGCCGCCGCTAAATTGCTGGCTCGCACAGGAGCAACTATCGCGCCTTCAGGCACGCCTATAAAATTAGTGACTACAGGCCTTTATCTCAAATGAAGAGAGGCTTCTAAGTGAAATTTTGGAAATGATGATGAAATGTTTTGTACAAAGATGAGGCGATAGCTTTAACTGATAGTCGGCTTACCATAAAAATCATGCCAACAGTTTACGGCTACTGCTTATTAAACATTAGTAAAGTACTTTAAAAAAACACTATTATTCTGGGGATTTCACTTGGCTATTGAAACACTTATTTCATTATCGATATATTTCTGCGTGATGTTAGCAATCGGTTTATATGCCTATAAAAAATCAACAGGCGATGTTGCAGGTTTTATGCTTGGGGGCAGGAGTTTAACTCCTTCGGTGACGGCCTTATCGGCGGGTGCTTCCGACATGAGTGGCTGGATGCTTATGGGCTTACCCGGTGCAATGTATGTAACCGGGTTAAGTAGCATATGGATTGCTGTAGGTTTGGTTGTTGGTGCTTACTTTAATTACTTGATAGTTGCACCTAGATTACGTACATATACTGAAATAGCGAATGATTCTATTACCTTACCTGATTTTTTTGAAAATCGTTTTGCCGACGACTCTCATTTACTAAGGATCGTTTCTTCGCTAGTAATTATTGTATTCTTTACTTTATATACGTCATCAGGAGTAGTTGCGGGGGGCAAATTATTTGAAAGTTCATTTGGTTTGAATTATGAGGCGGGCTTGTATATTACGGCCGGTATTGTGGTCGTTTATACGCTGATGGGCGGTTTTTTAGCCGTGAGCTTAACCGATTTTGTTCAAGGCTGTATTATGTTTCTGGCGTTAGTTTTAGTGCCTATGGTTGTACTGACTGATATTGGTGGCGTGGGCGTGATGACAGAAACTATAGCTGATATTAACCCTGAATTACTTAATATGTTTGGTGGTGTTAGCGCTTTAGGAGTGGTTTCGGCCATGGCTTGGGGACTTGGCTATTTTGGTCAGCCTCATATTATTGTCCGTTTTATGGCAATACGCTCTATTGATGATTTACCCGCTGCCCGTCGTATCGGAATGAGCTGGATGATAGTGTCTATTTGTGGTTCTACGGCAACAGGTTTTGCAGGTATTGCCTATATTGCTAAAACAGGTATGGCACTAAATGATCCTGAAACTATCTTCATTTTGCTCTCACAGGTTTTATTTCACCCCTTTGTTGCAGGCTTTCTGTTAGCGGCAATATTAGCGGCAATTATGAGTACTATTTCTTCACAGTTATTGGTGACATCAAGCTCCCTCACAGGCGATTTTTATAAGACCTTTTTAAATAAAGAGGCGAGTGAAAAACGATTAGTGCTGGTTGGTCGCCTTTCTGTACTAATGGTGGCTTTAGTGTCGGTATTTCTTGCTTACGATAGAGACAGCTCCATTTTAAGTTTAGTCAGTAATGCTTGGGCAGGTTTTGGTGCGGCTTTTGGTCCTGTTGTTATATTAAGTTTGTATTGGAAAGGTATGAATCGTAATGGTGCTTTGGCTGGGATGGTTATCGGTGCGGCGACTGTACTTATTTGGATTTATGCACCCATTACTTTCGCAGGGCAATCGTTGAGTGGGCTAATTTACGAAATAATCCCTGGTTTTATTTTGTGCACTGTTGCCATTGTTGTTGTCAGTAAAGCCACCCATCAATCACAAATAGCCATTGAGAAAACCTTTGATGAAATGCTTAAACACCACGGTAGGTCTTAATTAATTAGTCGATATTGGGTGTACCTGATGCTTACTAATTCCGCTCCGCTAAGGTGGCTATGAGATTTCTTCTGTTCATTTCTGCATTCTTGTTATCAACATTAATTAACGCTGATACACTAAAGCCTTTCGTCAGTGATGGTTGCAGTGCTTTTCCCGATGGCACTTTTGATCAAAAGGAACTGTGGCTCGGCTGTTGTTATGCTCATGATTACAGCTATTGGCAGGGCGGTACTTATGATCAGCGATTGGTATCAGACCGGCAATTGCAAGCGTGCGTAGCTGAGGTTGGTGAACCTGATATTGCATTAGTGATGTTGGCCGGTGTAAGAGTTGGTGGCTCGCCATATTTTCCAACTGAGTTTAGATGGGGTTACGGTTGGTCTTATCCCAAACTTTATGGTCAGCTGACGGAGTCTGAGTTGCAGCAAATTAGCAATGCAACCGATCAGCCGAATGCCGTGGCTGCCAAGCCTAAGGTGGAAGATGAAAATATCCGCTAAGAATACCGGTAATACCGTCGAAGTATTCTTCGTTTTTTTAAAACTGGGCTGTACCTCTTTTGGTGGGCCCATTGCACACTTAGGCTATTTTCATAAAGAGTTTGTGGAGCGCCGCAAGTGGGTAACTGAAAGTCAATTTGGCCAGCTATTAGCTATCTGCCAATTCTTACCGGGGCCTGCCAGTAGCCAGCTTGGTTTTAGTTTGGGGTTAAGTCGTGCCGGTTGGTTAGGTGCTGTGGCAGCTTTTCTGGCGTTCACTTTACCGTCTGCATTTCTGCTTATTACCTTTGCTGCTTTGTTGCCTATGTTGGCTGGTCCAGTCGGCCAAGCCGTTGTGCATGGTTTGAAAATTGTCGCTTTTGCTGTTGTGGCTGATGCGGTACTGGTGATGGGGAAAAAATTATGCCCGGATATACAGCGATTGGCGATTGCCTTAATAGCTGCAGTGGCGTTGTTGTTGGTAGCCAATACATGGGCGCAACTGTTGATTGTCGCCGGTGGTGCTATAGCCGGCGGGATGCTTTGTAGGAGTGTGCCAGCTGAGGCTACGCCGCAAATTTATATAGCTTATGGCAAAAAACTAGGCGCTGTTTTATTGCTGTTGTTTTTTACTTTGCTGTTTTTGTTGCCACTACTGTCAATACAATTGACCTCATCAAATGACGCGGGCCTGCTGTCCTTAGCTGATGGATTTTATCGGGCGGGGGCGTTGGTTTTTGGCGGCGGCCATGTAGTGTTGCCACTACTTGAGGATTCAGCGGTGGCATCGGGCTGGGTAACTAGCGAGGTTTTTTTGGCCGGTTATGGCGCATCGCAAGCTGTCCCTGGTCCAATGTTTGCGTTTGCCGCTTATCTGGGTGCGTTGGTACCTAGCGGACAAGCTGCATGGTTGGGCGCGGCTATAGCGTTACTGTTTGTATTCCTCCCCGGATTTTTGTTGGTCGCGGGCGTGTTGCCATTCTGGCGCGCGGTGTCACACAATAGCTCAGCAAAAAGCGCTATTGCCGGTGTTAACGCCGCCGTGGTTGGTTTGCTAGCAGCTGCTCTTTATAATCCAATTTTTACAACGGCCATTCAAAATGTAACTGATATGGCTGTTGCTATTATCGGTTTCTCTATGCTCTATATATTACGCTGGTCGGCCTTGCTGGTGGTGGCTTGGTGTGTAATAGCGAGTTTATTGCTCGCATAGATTTAAGGGTTAGTAAGCTGATACCGATATTTCTGTTTCTCTTTGTCATTGATAACATATAATTATGCAATCCAAGCGTGCCCGTTTAGATCGATTTTTAAGTGAGCGTTTATTAGTTAAGCGCAGTGACGTGCGGTTGTTATTGGCGCAGGGACGAGTGAAAGTCGATCATCAGTGCGCCAGCAGTATTACGCATTTAGTCGATGAATATAGCCATGTGCAATTTGACGATCAGGTACTACAGGCCAAAACCCCCAGCTACATTATGTTGCATAAACCACAAGCAGTGGTTAGCGCTACAAAAGATGTAAAGCACCGCACGGTGATTGATTTATTGCCGGCACCTTGGCCTGACAATTTACATATTGTTGGTCGTCTAGATTTTAATTCAACGGGCTTGATATTGTTGACTAACGATGGACGTTGGTCGCGGCGTTTAACTATGCCTGAATCGGCTATAAAAAAACGTTACTTAGTACGTCTCGATAAACCAGTTACGTCAACGGTGATCGACGCATTTGCGCAAGGCCTTTATTTTTCTTTTGAGGATATAACCACCCGCCCGGTTTCAACCTCGGTTATTAATAGTCATTATGTGGAAGTGGTTTTAGAGGAGGGGCGCTATCACCAGATAAAGCGTATGTTCGGCCACTTTCAAATAAAAGTGTTAAGTCTACATCGTTTTGCTGTCGGTAAGCTTCTACTTGACGATAGTTTACCGGAGGGGCAGAGTCGTAAGCTGACAGATCAAGAAGTGATGGATATTTTTAATTAGCCAAAGCAGATGTCGGCGGGAGAGGAGGGAGTCGGGAGTGATCCCTGAGGTGATAAATAGCGTTATAAAAATTGCAGTAGTTGTACTTTTATTTTTTAGGTTGCTTGTTAATTAGCCAGCGCCGCATGGAAGAGAGTAAAGCGATGAAAAAATTAAAAAATGAAAAAGAGTTGATAAAAAAAGCCATTGCGACAGGTATCAAGTATGGCGAAAAGAGAGGCGTGGTGAAATTTGAAGCGACCGATTCAGCAAGTGTTAAAATTGAATATATTTATCGCTTGCTGGTGCATGATAAAATCATTCAGCCGGTACCGCAGGATCAGATTTCTCAACTCACCATGAAGCATAAATTGGCAATGTGGGCATCAAAATTGAAATAAACACATTATTTTTTGATGCCATTTGTAGCTAATGAAAACACCAAGGCCCACGGTTGATAAGGCTTGAAGGATAAAGGTCGGTCAATGGTGATTATGGCTATTAGGGCAAAGTGTATTATTTTTGCCAAGTGACTAGATATTGCTGGTTAATATCTGTACTATCGTCACTGCTAGAAAGAAAGCCTATAGTTTATATACTTCAATACGTTGTTTTATCCGTAATACCTCGTTCTGTAGTTTCTAAGTTTCAGTCTGTTTTTTCCGCATTCAAGCCTGTAAAGGCACTTTAAAATTATCAAGTTCAGGATACAATTATGTCTAATACAACTACTGGAACCGTTAAATGGTTCAACGAATCTAAAGGTTTTGGTTTTATCGAGCAAGAGTCTGGTCCAGACGTATTTGCTCACTTCAGCGCTATTGTTAGCGACGGTTTTAAGACTTTGGCTGAAGGCCAGCGCGTTGAGTTCACTGTAACTCAAGGCCAGAAAGGTCCTCAGGCTGAGAACATCGTAGCTCTGTAATAGAGTTATTGATTAAAAAAGGGAGCCAATGGCTCCCTTTTTTATGTCTGCTGTTTGGCGACAGATAGCAGCAATAGCCGCATCTATCCGTATTTCTATTTAGGTGGTAAATTCTTTCACCATCCTGGCTAGCTCTCCAGCGGTATCTTTTAGCTGGGTAGTGGCCTGATCCACTTCTTGCATTGA
>JBNMPS010000037.1:0-19964 GCA_051277005.1 Pseudohongiellaceae bacterium | reverse complement strand
TAGCGTAGTAATATGTCGTCTGGGCTTTTGGCATCAAAGGGAATCTCAAACGTCTGTATTTCCCTTTTTTCATCACTCGGATTCGGATTTTCTTCTGCAAGTACAATCTCAAACATAGTACGGGTTTTTTGCTTAATTTCGTCTATACACAAAGACCAAGCCACGTCGGCAGCAATGGCTGGAACCTCTTCACCCCCTACTTCATCTTCCTGCTGAACAATAATTAATTGCCCAATGGTGACGTTTTTACCGATATCGACAGTGCAGTTAGTTTTATAGCGTAGTAATATGTCGTCTGGGCTTTTGGCATCAAAGGGAATTTCAAACGTCTGTATTTCCAATCGCTCATCACTCTGGCTCGGAGCCTCTCCCGAAATCGTAACCCCAAGCATAGTGCGTTTTTTTTGCTTAATTTCGTTTATACACAAAGACCAAGCTACATCGGCGGTAATGGCTGAAGCCTCTTCTTCCTGCTCAATGACTAGCTGCTCTTTAACTAATGTCGGCATAGCGCCATTTACAGGATAGGTATAAGAGAGATTGTAGCTAACCTGGTTTTTATCTCGACAAGTGATGACGAAATAATACGTATCGGCACTTGTTTTTTCGACATTAATTTCACCCAATATGGCACTAATACAACGATCTGTTCGCTCAGCCTCTACGGCCGTACTCAGCAGCTTATTCTTGCCATCGGTATAGCGTTTGGGCAGCCAGATATTGGCATCGGTAACCGCAAAGGCTGACACTGAAAAAATAATCATCGTTAAAAAAATACCGAATAGCTTATTACAAAACATAATTAGAACCCACGTATAATTTATAGTCCATATTGAATGCCTAAATGATCTGTAATTCAATTGATTGTAAATTTTACTATTAGCAAGTTTAACTATTAGCAAGTTTAACTACGAGTAGACTTGCTCAGCCAATAATACGACTACCTGATAGACGGCATTATTATTGATGGCACCTTATAATCGGGCATGGGCAAAGAATGCAGGCCACATTGAATATTTAAGCATGCATGACTACCAGCATGACTGGTAGGTTTATCTTAGCCATCCGCTTGCCGATGAAGCTTTTTATCACTGGACTAAATAATTAAAAATCAGCGCTATTAATATGATAACCAAACCCTACTCTTTACAAAGTAATTGCCTAGCTTGTAACTCCATGCGATAGCAAAAAGCTTGAATAAAGTACTGATCTATTTTACTAAAATCAATAAATTTAAGGCCGTAAGCAAAACCATATTCAGGGTGGCTCTCATCTTTTTTAGACTCCTTTCTCACCTTGGCCATTAAGGTCATATCTCGCTCTAAACCCGGTATACTCAATTTCACGCCTACACTGGCCTGGGTCACCATTTTGGTTAATTCTTTTTCAACGACAACACGTGCACCCGAGCAACTAACATCCAACACATAACCATGCATGGCGCTAGTATCCATACCCATCGCTGTTTTACCGATAATTTCAACCGGCTCATCCACAGGGAAGCGAGGCTCTTTTCTAAGCTCATTAAACCGAATATTCACCGGATAATCTAAAACAATATAAGGACTGGAAGACTGGTCTAAATCATCAATTTCACTTTCAAACTCAGCAAAACCTAAGGCATTACTAATAGTTCCCTCAATTTTTAAACCTTGGTGCAAAAGCACTTGAGGTGGCTTATTAATAAGCTCAATCCATACATGACAATTTTTTTGGTACCCCATCAAGCTAGCTTTGCAGCTATGACGTTTATAGTCCTGGCCAATAATGGTTAAATCAAAGGTTGTACCGATGGATAATTTTAGCTCTTCAAAACGCATTAAAGTCTGTCTCTTAGTTTGCCCAATACCGATAGTTTTAAAACGGGCTTATCATTATCAAACTAGCACCCACCTAAATATAGCCGATACTGACGCTATTGTAATTGCCTTAATCGCTTATCTCTTTGCTTCGGGGGTAACTCTGCTAACGCTTTCGACCGCCTAAAAAATAATGGCCAATCACCCTGAGCTTGTTGAAATAAGCCGTCAAAATAGGGCTGCCATTGATAATAGCTACTAACAGTCACTAACTTTGCATTATTAAGCTCTTGGCTAACCCACTGATCATAGCGATCGGTATTCCAGGTTTTCTTAAACTTCAGGTAAGTAGACTGCTGATACATTTCAAGTAATTGCTGCTTTTTTACGCGTTTATTGTGCTCATTGAGCGAACGCTGATAAAGCGTATGCAGCTGCTCTCGCAAGCGCAGTAAACCTTGGGCAAAGTCCTTTCGCATAGCAATATGCCGTAAATACGCCGCCGCGAGCGGCTCCCTTCCTTGCTGAAACAACCACTGTTTAACCGCCTCTATCTCAACAACGCTAGCAAAACTCTCACTAAATGCGGTATCACTGGCAATATACAGCTGTTGATGGGCCACTTCATGAAAAATCAACGCCGCCAAGCGCCAGTCTTGCCAATAAATAAACGTATTCAATAACGGGTCATCAAACCAACCTAATGTGGAATAGGCAGGAACTTCAGCAACATAGGTTTCGTAGCCCTGCCGCTCTAATTGGGCCGCATACGCTAAAGCCAATGAGTGATTAAAATAGCCTCGATAGCTCACGCAGCCAGCAACCGGAAAACACCACTGCTTGGGTGTAACGCTTAAAGGCTTTGCTGCAAACACATTCCAAACAACCGCTTTTCGACCCACGTCTCGATAACTTGAGTAACTGGTATTAGCAGGTAAACCAATTACATCGACTGAAAACTGCCGGATAGCCTGTGCAGTTTGCAGTTGTTTTTTTAAATCAGCGTCTATATCAACACTATCAAGTAAGTCATCCACATCTTGCCTGCCCCATAACAAACTTATTTGCCCTGCTGTTACGTGACTGTAATAGCCTAACGTCTCACAGCCACTGAGCAGAATAGTCAGTACAAACGCTAGCATGCATCGCAAGCACATAGTCATGAACCTGCTATTAAGCTCTAGACATAAAGCGGTTATCTTCGGTATTAATTTTTATCCTTTCACCCACCTCAATATATTCAGGCACCTGTACCACCAACCCCGTTTCAAAGCTTGCAGGTTTAGTTCTTGCTGAAGCACTGGCGCCTTTTATTCCCGGTGATGTATCCGTAATGGCCATTACCAGCGATTGTGGTAACTCCACGCCGATTAACTGCCCCTCTACTAACATACCCACCACGCTTTCCATACCCTCAACGATATAAAAGCATGTATCCCCCAGCTCATCTTCGTTCAATGTGTGCTGACTGTAATCTTCATCATCCATAAATATGTAGCCCTCACCCTCACGATATGAGTACTGCATCTTACGACGCTCAAAGTCGATATCCGCCAAGACCTCATCACCCTTCAGGCTTTCGTCGACTTTTTGACCTGTTTGCACGTGATTTAAACGAATTTTATATAAGGTGGCCGCCCCGCGGGAAGACGGTGACTTCACTTCTATATGCTTCACTATGTGAGGGGCTCCTTTAATTTCAACCACATCCCCTTTTTTTAAATCTGACGCTTTTGGCACAATTAAACCCTATTACTATTTTTATTGGCTATGAAGGTGACCCCCATTGTATGGGCAATGTGAAACCTTTGCACGGAAGATGATTTTGCTTGCAGGCAGGGGAAAAACGTATGGGGAAAGGAAGTTTATGCGTAATAAATGCCCGATCAAGTCGAATTATCACGCTGCATGAAAATAAAAATGCTTTCATACAAAGGTCTCAACGTATAATAATGGTCTTTAAACACCCTGACCCAACACCCCCGTCCACAGGTAAAGCAATGACATTTAAACGTATATCAACAGAGCAAACAAAAACGCTTCTGGCTGAAGATAACACCCTGCTGATAGATATTAGAGATAAAACATCCTATTTAAGCGCTCACATAGAAAATGCCGTACATCTGGATAACAGCAACATAGAAACATTTATCAACAGCAATGACACTCATGCGCCATTGATTATTTATTGCTATCACGGCAATAGCAGCCAAGGCGCTGCCGATTTTTTTGCCAGCAAAGGTTTCTCTGACGTTTACAGCATGGATGGTGGCTTTGAGCACTGGCGAACGCAATACCCTTTTACCGGTCAATAAAAAAAACAAAGCTCCATCAAGGCGCTTTGCTTTTTTATAATCGTTCACAATGTAATTTAAAAAAACGTTTTTTCTCTAAGGCGTAATACAATTACTGCAGTGTAAATAAACGCCCTTAGGATCATTCATTGACTTCAGAAACAAACTAGCTTCTTTAAAAGGTGCCAGTAATTGTTGTAATTGCGTGGGTATCAATAGCTGATTGATAGGTGCAACCACTCGACCTAACTGACGGAACAGTTTTTCTTTAGGCGATAACGGTAGCTCAATAAGCTTTTCGCCATATGCATTCAAGCTGGCTAATTTTGCCGCAGAATCAATCGCTTTCTTTAAACCACCCAAGCCATCAACCAAGCCTAAACGCTCGGCATCACTGCCCGACCAAACCCTACCCCCAGCCACTTCTAAAACTTGCTCCTCGGTCATTTCACGACCATCGGCAACAATACGTAAAAACTGCTGATAGCCATGTTCGATATTACGTTGGATGGCTCTTGCCGCAACCGGGTTCATCGCCCTATCAATTCTAAAAGCATCTGCCACCTCAGTAGTGCCTACGCCATCATTGTGGATACCCAAACGGGTTAAGCTTTTATCTAACGTTGGGAAAGCGCCAAATATACCAATAGAACCGGTCAATGTTGTGGGGGTAGCCCAAATAAAATCAGCCAAGGCAGCAATCCAAAATCCACCTGAAGCCGCCACGCTCCCCATGGAAACCACTAGCGGCTTGCCCGTTTGTTTTAACAGTTCTAATTCACGACGAATAAGCTCTGAAGCAAAGGCACTGCCACCACCACTATCAATTCTTAAGACTACAGCCTTGACAGTGTCATCTTCTCTAGCCTGTCGAATCAACTTAATCATCGTCTCGCTGCCGATGACACCAGGGGGCTGCTCACCGCCCATAATATTACCTGCGGCAACTAACACACCTATTTGATTTTTTTGAGGCATTTTTTTCAGTTCGTTTTTCTTCAACCAAACATAACGCTCAAACTCAATACCCTTGAAGTTACCTTCATCGTCTTTTCCACCAGCCACTTCTATTAAGAGCTCATCCATTTCATCACGGGCTTTAAGGCCATCTACCAAACCTGCAGCCAAAGCAGCTTGAGCACTATCGCCCTCATGCTCGGCTAACCATATATCTATCTCGTTAGCATAGCGATCAATATCAACCGCAGCTAAACCTCTTCTGGCTGCCACATTGCCACTGTATTGCTGCCACAATTGATTTAACCAAGTGAGGTTGGCTTCTTTAGCATCGTTAGACATATCGTTGCGCATAAAGGGCTCAAGTGCAGACTTAAACTCACCGACTCTAAAGACATGGAAGTTTATCGAGAGACTATCTAAAGCCTCTTTATAATAGCTACGAAAGACACCGTAACCTTGAATAGCAACACCACCCATCGGATGAATATAAATCTCATCAGCTTGGGCGGCTAAAAAATATTGATCTTGATTGTAATAATCGGCAACGGCAACAACTTTTTTACCACTCGCCCGAAACTGCTCGATGGCTTCGGCAATTTCTTGCAGTTTACTTAAGCCTCCACGACGTAAATAATCGGTTTTTATAATGAGGCTATTGATACGCTCATCGTCTTTAGCCAATAATATCGCGTCAATAACATCTTGTAATAGGGTTTCTTGTTCAGCGGGATTATTATCATCCATCAATTGAACAAAGGGATCCATATAGCTGAGCTGTTCAACCACAGTGCCTTTTAAATCAACAACCATTGCTCCTTGCTCTGGAATCGTGGGCATTTTTTTACCCGACAAGGTAACAGCAATAACAATAACAATTAGCATCACAACAAAAATCGCGTTGACTAGAAATAATCGCAACCCAGCGATAACCTTACCAACAAACCGAAACACTCGACGAATTACGCCCGGCTCTTTCTCACTCATTTAACATCCCTAATTATCATTAAATTTAATTTAAGCTCTGCCTTGCCGCCATCACTCTTGATCGCCAGCGCACATACATCATCGCCGAAATAAATAACACTACCACCAAAATCGGTTCCGTAACATTCAATACCGTAGAACAACCTAAGGCATTAGGTACCGCCGCCAAAAAATATCCGCAGAGAATAAAACACAACCACACATAAGCACGCACATGATGACGCATCAGGCTAGGCAAAAAAAACAGCAATGGCACAATATGCAAACCTGCAATAAACAGATTGGCTGAGCGGCCACAGCTGGGGTACATCAACAAGGTCAACACATACAACACCAGTAAACTGGCGTAAGTCACCAACACTGTTATATACGTATAGCGGCTTAGTAGCACATAGTTAGCTGACATAAATAACCTCTAACAGCAATAAAAATTCATTAATAATAAAAAGAACGTTTTTGGATAAACATATCTAGTCCAAAAGTTTACAAGCCAGCGTAGCCACCCGCTTACCCAAAGCCGTGCACAATGTTTGCTCATGCTCATCTAGGTCACGACCACTTTGGTCGCCATAATGAGACGCCCCATAGGGAGTGCCTCCGGTTTTAGTCTTCATCAATGCCGACTCACTGTAAGGCAAGCCCGAGATCACCATACCGTGATGAATTAAAGGCAGCATCATGCTCAGCAGCGTCGACTCTTGCCCGCCATGCATGCTCGCTGTAGAGGTAAACACCGCTGCGGGCTTATCAATTAAGGCGCCACTCAGCCACAAGCTAGAAGTGCCATCTAAAAAATACTTAAGTGACGCAGCCATATTACCAAAGCGAGTTGGACTGCCCATCACTAGTCCTGCGCAGTGCTGCAAATCATCTTCGCTACAATACAGGGGGCCGTTATCTGGAATATCATCGGCTACCGCTTCACAGTTAGTAGAGACAGCAGGCACAGTGCGCAACCGAGCCTCTATCCCCGCGACCTGCTCGACACCTCGGCAAACCTGCTCAGCCATTTTTGCGACAGAGCCATGACGGCTGTAATACAACACAAGAACATAGGGGGTATCACTCATCAATAATCTCCGAAAGGATCTGCTATTTTTATTTAAACGATTTTACACTAGAGCAGTGCTAAAACATTTTCTGGCGGACGACCAATAACGGCTTTATTGCCCCTCACAATAATAGGACGCTCAATCAACTTTGGCACATCTGCCATCGCGGCAATAAGCATATCATCACTTAGACTAAGGTCTGACAACTTCTTTTCTTTGTACGCATCTTCGCCTTTACGCAATAAATCTCTCGCATTAATACCGAGTTTGCTAATTAAACTTGTAATCTCATCGACTGATGGCGAAGTCTCTAAATACAGTACAATCTCAGGGCTAACCCCCTTATCTTCAATCAACTGTAAGGTTTGGCGAGATTTTGAACAACGTGGATTGTGATAAATAGTGACTTGGCTCATAAAACTCTCTATACGAAAAAGACAGTAATCGCGGAAAACTACGCACAGAAGCTATGCACGACTAGACTGGGCTGGTTATACTCAACGCTCAGTTTAAGGCCAGCTGAACGTAAAAAACGCATTATACATAAAGCACACAATAAAAAGCCCATGAGCCAGACTAAAAACGCCTTAAAATTCATCTCCTATGTTTTTCAACAATACCGTGAAGACGGCTGTAGCCAGCGAGCGGCTGCGTTAACCTACACCAGCCTATTTGCCGTGGTGCCACTCATCACCGTCATGTATGCCATGCTGTCGTTAGTACCGAGGTTTCAGCATCTCGGCGTAGAAATCGAGCAAATCATTTTCGCCCATTTTATTCCCAGCACAGGGCAAGACGTACAACAATACATTCATCATTTTTCAGAGCAGGCGCAGGAGCTAACCGGCCTCGGCATCGCTTTTTTGGCCGTCACCGCGTGGTTAATGCTAAAAAGCATCGAAGACATGTTTGAAGTGATCTGGACCGTATCAACTAAGCGACGCGGCTGGCATAGCTTCATTATGCACTGGCTCATTCTAAGTTTTGGCCCCATTCTCATCGGCATAGCCTTATTTATTACCAGCTATTTGATGTCGCTCAAAGTTATCAACGTAATCAGTGACGGCCTGTTCGCCACACCATTGCTGCTATTTTTAGCCCCTTACGGCTTAATGAGCTTAGCGCTCACCTTACTTTATGCCTTTGTGCCCAACTGCCCCGTTAAGTTTAAGCATGCACTCTATGGCGGTTTACTCACCACGCTAACCTTTGAAGTTGCCCGCCTGCTATTTAGTTGGATTGTAAGCTTTACCAGCATCGAATTTATTTACGGCGCTTTTGCGGCCATTCCCTTATTTTTAATTTGGATTTACACCAGCTGGCTCATTGTTCTGGCGGGAGCCGAATGGGTGCATGCACTGGGTTATCATCAAGTAGACTACCAAAAGGCTAAACCATGACATTAAGAGCTGTATTCATTATTTTTACCTGCCTTTATCTAAGCGCTTGCGGTAAAAGTGAACAAGCTTCCACTAGCAATCAATGGCAATACATCAACTATTGGGCCTCTTGGTGCAAACCCTGCATCGAAGAAATTCCTGAATTTAACCAGCTCGCCAAAGACCTTAAAGGCAAAGCCAAGGTATTCGCCGTTAACTTTGACGGCATCAAAGGCGAGCAACTACAAAACCAAGCTAAGAAAATCGGCATAGATTTTATCCTACTAGAGAATGACCCCTCTCAAACCATGACACACACCATCCCCAGCGTACTACCTAGTACTTATATTTATACCCCTGACGGTAAATTACATAAAACCTTAGTAGGCCCGCAAACAGTAGAGAGTCTAAAAGCGGCTATCCAGTAACAAGGTTTAGCCACATTATCAAAGGCCACTGAATATTAACCTCCAACTGACAGTTGATTCAGCCCACAGCTTGCTTGCAGCTTAAGTTTTGGACTTCGAAGCATTGAGGTATAAGTAATCATTCTTAATAGCTATTCCGTCTTATAAATAAAGTAATATTCTAAACACACCCCTCATTATCCCTTTTTAGTCCTAGAACACATGATCTTTAAGTGCGTCGAATAGCTATAATTTATATAGGCCTATATTCAAGGGGACAATAATGAAAAGACATTTCTACATCACCGACAACCTTGGCGACCTTGAGGTCGTTGAAAATGAACTCGAATCTCATGGCGTCGATACGCCGCAAATCCACATACTGAGTGAACACGATGCCGATGTAGAAAATCACCATCTTCATAAAGTTGAAGCCGTACTTAAAAAGGACGTGGTGCACGCCATGGAGATAGGCGCCGTTGCCGGCGCTATTGGTGCCGCCATTATACTCATGGTGGCCTATATGGCTGGTTGGACAGAAAGCGCTGCGGGCTGGGTACCTTTCATCTTTTTAGCGATTGTTATTTTAGGCTTCTGCACCTGGGAAGGTGGCTTATTTGGCATTCAAGAGCCCCACTACCAATTTAAGCGGTTTCAAGATGCCTTACATGAGGGCAAACATATACTATTTGTCGATGTAGACCCTGCTCAAGAAGACGCACTAAACGAAGTGGTTGAACGCCACCCACAGTTAGAAATTGCTGGCGTTGGTAAAGCTACACCTACATTAGTGGTTGAAACTCAGAAAAAATGGCGGAGCTTCGTCAACAGTATGCCTTAAGTGGCTATCCCATGAACTGCCCTTTATTAATGCAATCAGCAGGTGTGAGCCTTGCCGGTTGCATTGACACATTCAACGTCAACATTAGCCCCTTAATAAGCACTCGAAGCCCTTACAATAAATAAAGCCTGCTTTACACACCCAATCGCCTATCGCCGATTGCGCCCCAATCCGTTACACTCCCCTACACATTTTAGAGATACCATCACCGCAGTAATGAGCCCGTTTTATGTACGTATTTTCAGTTAACGCCAACACCCCTAAACCCTTCGATGATTTCAAAGCCGGCGATGAAGTCCCCTTCATGGTCTATATCAACTTTAAAGATTTAACCGGCGCAGAATTACTGTGTAAATTTTATATCGAGCAAGCGGGTTTTAAAGCGGCCCGTATTGAAAAGCGTAAAATGATTGCCGAGCACTACCTGGCCGATCAAAAACTGATTGACGCTGATCCCAACATGAAAGATGCCGTAGAAAGTGGTTACGCCATTCAAGTCTTTAGCGCCCATTAATGACAATAGCTAAAGTACATAACTGCAATAAATAATTACAACTACCATTAGGCTCAAAATACCATGCCTTTAAATCATTGCATCTTGCACAAGATCGAGCGCCCAGCGCCAGGCACTGACATCATTAGCACACTCAAATCTGAAGAGAACCACGCCAGCGGGCCAATCTTTTCTTTATTTGAGCAGCTAAAGCACAGCTTTCAGCGCTCAGCTCAAAAGCAATTCGGCCATTTTGACCGCACCCAGGAAGACAACCCCCTACCGCAATGGATTAAAGAACAGCAAGAAAAAAAGCTCAGTTTTTCCAGCCTTAGTGAAAATCTAGTAGAAGATTTAAAGCAAAAGCTAGACAATAGCGAAGACGCCTTTAGCGCTCATATATTAGTTGCTATAGAAACCGTGATGGAGCAACAAATCCTCTACGTTTTTTGGTTAGAGCACACCGAAGCGATTCACATAGACTCCGATCAAAATATCGCAACTAGCAGCTTCATCAACACCAAAAAAATGCACTACGCCATCAAGTGTCATTTAAGCGAATGGTTAGAAGAAGACTCTCAAAAATACCTCTCTATGATTGCCAGCCGAGGCAATAAAGTACTGACCGACGCCTTTAGCAAAACGATCGGCTTTGCATTAGGTGTAGACGTGGTGGGTGACACTAAAGAATTTTTAAATATTGTTAATGAATACGCCGATTCTTTACCCGAAGAAAAAGCCAAAGAGACCAAAGAAAAAGTGATTGAATACTGTGTAGAGCGTGACAGTATTGGTGAGCCAGTGGTTATTGAACAACTATCAAATCACTTGAACGAATCAGCACCGCTGGAGTTTTCTAGCTTTGTTAGCGACAAGCAAGAAGTGCTAAAACCTAGTCTACATACCGATCGCAGCAGCTTAAAACGTTTTATCCGCTTTTTTGGTCGTGACAAAGATATGAGTATTAGTTTTTCTTCGGGGCGTTTTGGTGGCGACATAACCTACGACCCAATGTCAGGCGCCTTAACTTTAAACCAAATCCCTAAGTCGTTAAAACAACAATTAAATAAGCATCAACACGGCAACAGAGACAGCCCGGCTAACAATTTAAGCCCTGAAGATGTTTGATAAAGAGGACCTACTCTCTATCGCCAACATGAGTATGCCCTTTGGTAAATACCAAGGGCGCTCACTCATCGATTTACCAGAAGATTATCTGCTTTGGTTCGCAAAAAAAGGTTGGCCGGAAGGTAAATTGGGCGGATTACTTCAACTAACATTAGAAATTAAGATAAATGGATTAGAGGGCATAATTAACCCTCTTAAAAAGACTAACAACACTTTTCCTGTATAGTTATCGCTGAAAATAGCCGCTCCCCAGCAAGTATTATTATCGAATAAGATCCAAGCTCTATATACCCCACACCCTACGTCCCCCCATCCTCCCCTTTACCAGCATTAAATAAATCAATAAAAACCTTGCAATTACTGTTCGTATAACTAGACTGTTCATTCATACAGCATGTATAGATAGACATACGGCGAATCCAATGATGTATCGCCACTCATAACAAACACTTAGAGAACAACGTAGATATATTTAAAGTCTATTGAGGGATAAATCATGAATAAGTCAGTTTTCACTTCAGTTAACTACCGCCAATTCCGTAACTTCCTAGCCGAAATAGCGGGCAGTAAAATCAAAGGCAAGGGCTACGAAACGGTGATTTGCGATAAAACAGGTAATATCCAGGCGATTGTTCATGCAGCCTCAATTGATGATCATGGCCGCTGCCACCCCGCAGAATACTTTGTACGTGAGTGTAATGAGCACATAGCGTGGGCTGCCTAAGCTCTTCAAAAAACTATCAGGTCTTTCTCCCAGGCACTGCTTGTAGCAAGGATGCTACTTTTTTAACCTGCTCCTCACAGTAATCGTGTTTGTTGCGTAATACCTTTATTCACATCCTCTATTGCCACAGCATAAGCGATAATGTTTATTCGCAAAAAGACCCCACCCCCCTCCTTACAACAAGTTATGTTACACAATTTGCGATACACTCCGCCCCTCTTATTAACCCGTATTAAACGTATATTACTTCTATGGCACTTAAAGCAACTATATTTAAAGCCCTCATCAATATTGCCGACATGGACAGGCAGTATTATCAAGACCATAATCTGAGGATTGCTAGGCACCCATCTGAAACCGACGAGCGCATGATGGTGCGTATTGCCGCCTTTGTATTAAACGCTCACGAACACCTAGAGCTAACCAAAGGCCTAAGCACCGATGACGAGCCCGATTTGTGGCAAAAAGCATTATCCGGTGAAATTGATCACTGGATAGAGTTAGGCCTTCCCGATGAGAAACGCATACGCAAAGCTTGCGGCAAAGCAAAGCGCGTCAGTATATACAGCTATAGCGGCAACCCAGCGGAGCACTGGTTTGAAAAGATCAAAGGGGGTTTAGGGCGCTTTAATAACTTACAAATAATTAACTTCCAAGATGAAGAGATCCAAGCATTAACCGCTATCACTGAACGCTCTATGCAATTGCAATGCAGCATTCAAGATGGGCAGCTTTGGATAAACAACGGCGAACAAAGTATGACTATTACACCGCAGTACTGGCTACGTGCTGATTGATGCAATACTTTCATATTGTTTTACACGGGCTGGTACCCCTGCTAGTCGCTTTTGTGTTTTTTCGTCAACAGTGGCAAAAAGCATTTTTGATCATGTTAGCCACAATACTGGTCGATATTGACCACTTACTCGCCACGCCTATCTACTCCCCCGAACGCTGCAGCATCGGTTTTCACCCACTACACCAATATCCCGCCATTATTGTTTACGCCTTAATCTACGCCTATAAACCTCTTCGGCTTGTAAGTTTGGGACTAATCATACATATGGTATTGGATGGCTTAGACTGCCTATAGGACTATGCGAAAAATAAAACCCGCACATAAAAAAACACCAAACTCACAGTATGAGCTTGGTGTAATTGGAGACCTGATATTTCAGGGGCACTTACTTAAAAACTGTAATCAAAATAAAATATTAACCTACACGTCGTAACTGAGCGAGATTACCATCTTCCATTTCGCCCGCATAACTAATCAAACGTTTCGCCTTCATCAGCGCCAAGGTTGAAGAGTCAACAGAATCTAAAAAAGCATCAAATTGACGACTAATACTAGGGTCACGTGATAAATCACAATAGCGAATCAAGGCGTTCATATCTCTTTTATCACTTAATCGATACTTTTCTCCTGTTTTACCCATTACAACTAACCCTAAGCGATACAAATGAAAAATACTGGCTTGCGAAAAGATTATACTCATAACAGAATTCCTAATACCAACAAGGTGGGTAACGATTAAGTCAGTGAATTAAAGACCCTATTGCAGACTTTGTCATTGTGGATAAGTATAAAAAACAAGAAGATAATAAAGAATGAGATAGCCATCACATCAACCTTGTGACGGCCCAACTCTAACGCTTTTTTTAAGTAAAAAACCAAACAAAAAGCATTAAAAAATTACTTTTTATTCAAAACAAAACCTAAAATAAAACTACGTATTTTTACCTAGTCAATTAACGTAACCCAGCTCAACCATCAAAAGATAATTCAGTATAACCCTACGTATTTTCACCTAGTCGATTAACTCCATTCTGGTAAAAAATAGAGTTTCTTAATCTTACCTGCTGATCAATAAACAAACATACACCCATCTCGCGCTACTAAGACAGCAGGTCGAATACTAAAGAAAGCCATAGGTAAGCCATTATCACAGCTGATATACTAGTCAGCACTTGACTCTCAAACGCCTGAGAGCTCACCAAAATAAAATAATGAATAAACACTACGAGATCAGCGACATGAGACCAGATTGGGACGACTACTTTTTCGACATGATGGAGACCGTATCCACTAGAGCCACCTGTGACCGTGGTAAGTCAGGCTGTATCATCGTTAGAGATAAACGCATCATCTCTACCGGTTACGTAGGCTCACCCCCAGGACTAGATCACTGCGACGAGGCTGGCCATTTGATGAAGCAAGTTATTGACGATGATGGCACCACCCGCCAACACTGCATGCGTACTATACATGCCGAACAAAACGCAATCTGCCAAGCTGCACGTCATGGCATCGCTCTAGAAAACAGTACCCTGTACTGCAAAATGGAGCCCTGTAGAGTGTGTGCTATGTTGATTATTAGCTGTGGCATTAAAACAGTTGTAGCGAAGACGCAATATCATGCGGGTCAGGAGACCAGAGACATGTTTGCTAAGGCTGGGGTGGCGCTGAGAGTGCTGCAACCTTCGGTTGAAGAGTACGCTAATCAGTAATTTGTATACCGGCAGAGGCCGGTATCCAAACTCCCGACCGACCGCTAGTTTCTGAGTAGCTGAAAGACGCGAAACCAACAAGTGACAAGGGAGACGTTTTCTTTGAATATTTTTATTGATTGCCCAAAGAAAGGCTCACATTGAGCCCGGCACCCTTCGGCCCTCTGCGCAACTCCGTCGACAGCTAAGCCCATCATTAATCGTCGCTAATCACAATCTCCGGCACGGCAGAATTCCCAGCCTCATTCATCAACGCCAACTGCGCCGCGGTATTTCTAGCAATATCACCATAATGCTTAGCTATATCACCCTCAGGTTCCGCCACCACCGTCGGCTTGCCCGCATCGGTTTGCTGACGAATGCTCAACGATAAAGGTAAGGCACCCAATAACGGCACACCGTATTCCTCTGCAATACGCTCACCACCGCCGGCACCAAAAATATGCTCTTCATGTCCGCAACTGGTGCAAACGTGAGTCGCCATATTCTCGACCACCCCCAGCACCCGCACGTTCACTTGGTTAAACATCTCCACACCTTTTTTGGCATCCAGTAATGCAATGTCTTGTGGCGTTGTCACAATCACTGCACCTGCAACCGGTACCCGTTGCGATAAGGTCAGCTGAATATCACCGGTACCTGGCGGCATGTCGATAATTAGATAATCCAAATCCTGCCAATGGGTTTGACGTAACAATTGTTCAAGCGCGCCACTCGCCATAGGGCCGCGCCATACCATGGGGGTTTTCTCTGTAACGAGATAACCCATAGACATACTTTGAAGACCGTAAGCCGGCACCGGTGTCATTTTGTTTTCACCATAAGGCTCGGGGCGAGTACCTTCAGCCACACCTAACATCACCGACTGGCTGGGACCGTAAATATCAGCATCTAACAAACCAACACGTGCGCCGTCTTTAACCAATGCCAGGGCTAAATTTACTGAAGTGGTCGATTTACCTACACCACCTTTACCCGACGCTACCGCAATAATATTTTTTACACCGGCTAAATTTTGCTGCCCTTCTGGCACTTGTTTTGCCACTATCGACGAGCTAATCGTCACCTTCACATCCACATGCGGGAAATGCTCTTTTACCAATGCCTCAAGTATCGCTTCACGCTCACTTTGCACACTGGCTAGCGGATAAGGCAATTTAACGGTAACACTAACGGTATCGCCTTCGATAAATACGGATTGAATAGCTTGAACATCTTGTAATGCGCATTGCAGGTGTGGGTCGATGGATGAGCCCAATATTTGTTCTATTTGCTGCTGTGAAGTGGATAACATAGAGACACTCTTTGGAATGAATAAGAAAACACAAAACAGCCGATAGTATACGCTGCACAGCATAGGAGGTAAAAAAAGGTCGCTATGCTATAAACTAATCATCATTGTAAGCGAAAAATCAAAGGGAGCGGCATGATTCAAACCGCCCCCACTTTTAGGAACGTGATCATATCGTATCACCACGACAACCCGAACCCGCATCTCACTAATAACCACTCAACCGTGGCATTTTGAGTCGTATCGGTGATCTGGCGAAAAATTGCAACACAGGGCTCGCAGTAGGGGCCGTTTTCTTTAGTTACTTTCATTTGGACAAGTAAAAGAAACACCTCGCCTAGGAGAGCGATATCCTACCCATAACACAACCAACTAACCAAGAAAAAACAAACTACCTGGATATCCGCCTTCACGAGGAGGGCCTGCTCCGTGAAATACGTTAGGCATGACAACAGCAATAGATTCCGGGCCAAGCTGAATAACGAAATTCTCACCACCACGGGATGACATAAATAGCCAATTTCAGCCCACAGAAGAATGAAATCCCCCCCCAAAACCGCTATAGTATCCCGCTTTAAATATCACACTCACCAACCCAACCATTAGGCATTATCCAAACATGGCTGAAGCACGCAAAATCCTGGTCACCAGCGCTCTACCCTACGCCAACGGTTCCCTCCACTTGGGCCATTTGCTAGAGACCATCCAAACCGATATCTGGGTACGCTTCCAAAAACAGCGCGGTCACCAGTGCACCTATGTTTGCGCCGATGATGCCCATGGCACCGCCATTATGCTCACCGCCGAAAAGAACGGCCTCACTTCCGAGCAGCAAATTGCCAATGTAAAAGCCGAGCACCAAAAAGACTTCGATGGCTTTTTAATCGACTTTGATAACTACCACTCTACCCACAGCGACGAAAACAAAATGCTGTCGGAAGACTTTTACAACAAACTACGCGCCAACGGTCATATTGCAAGCCGTGAGATTACCCAGCTGTTCGACCCCGAAAAAGAATTGTTCCTGGCCGACCGTTACATCAAAGGTACCTGCCCCAAATGTAAAACCGACGACCAGTATGGTGATAACTGTGAAGTCTGTGGCGCCACCTACAGCCCGGCAGATTTGATTAACCCACAATCAGCTATTTCGGGTGCGACCCCAGTTGAGAAGCAATCAACCCACTATTTTTTAACGCTTTCCTCCTTTGAAGATATGCTCAAGGAGTGGACTCAAAGCGGCCACCTACAACCTCAAATTGCCAACAAGCTTAACGAATGGCTAGAGCCAGGGCTGCAGGAGTGGGATATATCACGCGATGCACCCTACTTCGGTTTTGAAATACCCGATGCGCCGGGAAAATACTTTTACGTCTGGTTAGATGCCCCCATTGGCTACATGGCCAGCTTTAAAAACTACTGCGACAATGCCGATTTAAATAAGTCTGGCTTAAGCTTTGATGAATTCTGGGGTAAAGAGTCTAGCGCTGAGCTTTATCACTTCATTGGTAAAGACATCATCAACTTCCACGGCCTATTTTGGCCTGCCATGTTGGAATCGGCGGGTTACCGCAAGCCCACCGCTATTTTTGCTCACGGTTTTTTAACCGTTAATCATCAAAAAATGTCCAAGTCGCGCGGTACCTTTATCAAGGCACAAACCTACCTTGAGCATTTAGATGCCGAATACCTACGCTACTACTACGCTGCCAAGCTATCGGCCGCGGTAGACGATATTGATTTAAACCTCAACGACTTCGTGCAGCGTGTTAACTCTGACCTAGTCGGCAAGGTGATTAACATCGCCAGCCGCAGCGCCAAGTTCATCACCAAAAAGCACGATGGTATTATGGCCGCCGAGTTAGACAACCCCGAGCTATGGCAAGAAGGTGTAAACAAAGGCGAAGAAATCGCCAAACACTTTGAGCAACGTGAATACAGCAAAGCCCTGCGCGAAATCATGGCGCTGGCCGATGCCACCAACGAATACTTCGACAGCCAAGAGCCTTGGGCACTGGCCAAACAAGAAGGCCAAGAACAAAAGGTATTAGCCATTAGCTCGCAGTGCGTCAACATGTTCCGCTTGATCATGACTTACCTCAAGCCAATTTTGCCGATTACTGCTGCCAAAGCCGAAGCCTTTTTAAACAGTGATTTAAACTGGGTCGATGCAATCGAACCTTTGCTTAGCCACCAAATCAACAAATTTAAGCCTATGATGTCGCGTATCGAAACCGATAAAGTCGACGCTATTGTAGAGTCCAGTAAGTCAGACCAAGCCGGCGAAGCTTCGCCGAAGAAAGCCGAGAAAAAAGCCAAAAAGCCAAAGAAGGCAACCGAACAAGAGCCACCCGCCGAAATCGAATTTGAAGACTTCGCCAAGATAGACCTACGCATCGCCGAGATCACCCATGCCGAGCATGTTGAAGGTGCGGATAAGTTATTAAAGCTAACGCTGAGTTTGGGTGAAGAGAAAAAACAAGTGTTTGCAGCGATTAAGACCGCCTACAAACCAGAGGATTTGATGGGCAAGTTAACGGTGATGGTGGCGAACTTAAAACCACGTAAGATGCGGTTTGGGCTATCAGAGGGCATGGTATTGGCGGCTGGGCCAGGCGGAGAAGATATTTGGTTGTTGGAGCCGCATGCAGGGGCACAAGCGGGGATGCGGGTTAAGTAACCCCATCGCTTTTTCAACGTTACCTTTCTCAGTTTGTTTTTGATTAAGGTTTTCGCCTTCCTGAACGAGTCAGTTTTCTTTGGGCACACAAAGAAAACTGACTCGCTAAAAAAGTAACCAACAAACCAGGAAAAAATCATCCCAAGTTACTAACAAAAAAAGGAAGCAGAACACCAGCATGCTAGCCGACTACGCACTATTACTACTCAGCGCGGTATTAGTAAACAACTTCATACTGGTACAGTTCCTAGGACTGTGCCCTTTCATGGGCGTGTCCAACAAACTCGAAACAGCCATTGGCATGTCCAGCGCCACCACCTTTGTATTAACTCTCGCCTCTATTTGTAGCTGGTTAACTTATGAATGGTTACTGGTGCCTCTCGGCCTTGAATACCTACGAACCATCTCCTTCATTTTGGTTATCGCAGTGGTAGTGCAATTCACCGAAATGGTGGTGCGTAAAACCAGCCCGCTGTTATATAAAGTACTGGGGGTATTCTTACCGCTCATAACCACTAATTGCGCGGTGTTAGGTGTTGCCCTGTTAAACATTAACAAAAACCACAGCTTTATCGAATCGGCCTTTTATGGCTTTGGTGCGGCGGCGGGTTTCTCGTTAGTATTGGTTTTATTCGCCGCCATGCGCGAACGGTTGGCGGCAGCCGATGTGCCCACACCCTTTAAAGGTGCTGCCATTGGCATGATTACCGCCGGCTTAATGTCGCTAGCCTTTATGGGTTTTGCGGGTTTGGTGTAAGGGTATTAACCATAAATGATTGAATTAATTACCCAGCATCCTCTTATCACTGCTGTGATTGCGCTGGCAGCTTTAGGCATTCCCTTTGGCGCGTTATTAGGCTTCGCCGATATTCGGTTTAAAACCGAAGGTAATCCTATTGTCGATCAAATTGAAGAACTGCTGCCACAAACTCAATGCGGGCAATGCAGTTATCCCGGTTGCCGCCCCTACGCTGAGGCGATTGCCGAAGGCGAGGCCATTAACAAATGCCCTCCCGGCGGCGAAGCCACCATTAACGATTTAGCGAATCTATTAGATGTTGAACCATTAGCTCTCGATGCCCAACACGGCACTGAATCGGTTAAAAAAATCGCCTACATCCGCGAAGACGAGTGCATAGGCTGCACCAAGTGCATACAAGCCTGCCCGGTTGATGCCATTCTCGGTGCGGCTAAGCTCATGCACACGGTAATTGTAGATGAATGCACCGGCTGCGATTTATGTGTAGAGCCCTGCCCCGTTGACTGTATTGATATGCGGCCAATAGAAACCACCGTACAAACGTGGAGTTGGAAGCTACCAGCGTCTTCGGAACAACACGTTTCCGAAGAAAATGTTCGCGATAATCTTATTGCCACCGATAAAGCGGATAATGACAAAACGGGTAACAACAAGTCAGAGG
>JBNMPS010000036.1:0-19989 GCA_051277005.1 Pseudohongiellaceae bacterium | reverse complement strand
TATTACCTACGCCCCCTGAGCCTTTCATGGCATCGCCACTACCGGCGGCTAATACACCGGCGACCATGCCCAACACGGAAGAGCCCGGGCCACCGCCAATGGAGAGGTTCATAGCACCGCCCACTTTTTGTTGTTGGTTGCCTTCTACCTCTAAGCTGCGGTTGCCGCCAATACTTGCTATTTCGTGGTTGTCTATCCGTTCGGCGCGGTTGTGGAGTATTTTGCTGTTGTGGTCTTTTTGGGCGTGAATAAAAAACTCTTCGCTGCCCATGGCATCGTAAAAGCTGATTTCGTTACATTGCTTAATCGCGCCGCCTTTACTGGAGCGGGTACGAAAACCGGCCCGTAAGCCGTTATCAATCACAAAGGGCGGAATGTGCTCGGTGTGGTGCAGGCCACCCAATACAAAGGGGCGGTCGGGGTTGCCGTTTTCAAAGGCGACGACCACTTCTTGGCCAATACGGGGGGTAAAGTGGCCACCAAATTCGGGGCCTGAAAAGCTTTGCATTACCCGCAGCCAGCAGGTGCTGTCTTGATCTTTTTTACCGAGGCGGTCCCAGTGAAACTGCACTTTAATGCGGCCTTCTTGGTCGGTGTAAATCTCTTCGCCGGGGGGGCCGGTAACAACCGCCGTTTGCAAGCTATGAATCAGCGAGGGCTCATAGTGGGGGTAACATAGTTCGCCCTTGGGAATGGCACCTAGGGTGGATTGGAATTCGCTGTCGTTAGTGGCCGTTAGTGACAGTTGCACAATAGTAAAGGGTTTGCCTTTATCGGGGAAAGGGCTTGAGCCCGGTATAGGCTTGGCTGAAAAATTCTTGCCCACTTTGAGGCAGCGGTAATCACCACCGGCACTCACCGCATGGCGGCTAGAGGTTACTTGGGTGATGCGGGTGGTGCTGCTAGCGCTCATGTCGCCTTGGTTGTCAAAGTCTTCAATGTAGCGGTAGTGGCTGGTATCGGGGACTCTTGGTACCCCGGCAATTTCACCGGAGGCGGGCTGGTTGTTAATTAATAAATTGCTGGGTATTTTGTAGTTGTATGAGCGTTGCTCAAAATTACCGGTGGCATAGCGGCTGTTGCGCTCCCATGTGGATAGGTGGTCGCGAATGGCGGTGCCAGCTTGGTAGTCGAGCACGGCAGGCGAGAGGCTACCCAAGGGGCCGTCGGTATCAATAACGTTAAGTATGTGGCTGCCGTTACTGTGCTCAATGTAATAGGCAAGGCCGGAGTAATGACAAATACGGTTAAAAAACGCCAGGTTGGTTTCGTTATATTGTACTTGGTAGCGTTTTAAGGGATGGGGGTTGGATAGGCTAAGGCTGTAAGCACCCATGCCGCCGTAGGGGGCTAATATTTTGTCGAGCACATCGGTGACGGTCATGTTTTGGAAGATGCGACAATCGCTTTCGTGATCCAAAAAATGTAACCAGGGCTTGAGCTCTATGGTGTACGGGGTTCCTTGGCCGGTGAGCGCGGGGCTTCCTTTTTTGAAGGCGGTGACATAGCTATCGAAATATTGCGGGGCACCGTTTTCACCAAACACGGTAATGGTGGCCGAGGTGCCGATAATTTCGGTGGGTTGAACATTGTGCAGCGTATCGGAGTAAGCATTGAGGATAAAATGCTCCATCGATGACATCGCCAATGAGGCATTAAGATGGGTGACAAAAAAGGCGTCTTTCCCTAAGGCCGTTTGTAAGCGAATTAAATTTTGCTGTTGCGTACGCATGAGTATGTTGTTCTCGCAGCTATGTTCTCGTAATTATGTTCCCGTACAGGGGAGGCGCATAATTTACGACAAATCAGTGAAATAAACTCAAGGTACAGGGAAGCATTGGTGTCATGACGAACACGCAATCATTCCGTTTGTCCTTGCGTAAAAAAATCCTTTGGTGCTAAGCAGTTAGCGCGGGCATCTTATCATATCCTGATGGTTTTTCTCCAGCGAGAGGGCTTTCAATTTGTTCAATAGTGATACCTGCATCACTAAAATATTTTTATCACCTAGCTCGGCCGCACGCGGCTGAGTTTTAAGTGCGGTGGTGGGGGGTTGTGGCTATACACAAAGGCTATTCATCAAGGCTAACAATAATGCTACTTAAATTATCCGGCGCACCCACCTGTAAGGCGTGGCTGAGTAATTGTTGGTTGATGTGGTTAATGCTGGTGCCTAGCATGCGCTCGGCTAACACCGGGTCTGAAAACACTTTATTAATGCCGTCGCTACACAGTAAAAACCGATCGCCTTCATAAATCACATCGTGTTGGTAATCGATAAAGGCGGGTACATCAATACCGATGGCTTCGGTGAGGTGTTGAAGTGCTGGGTCGTTTGCGGCTTGTTCAGCGCTCAGTAAACCTTTGGCGAGTAAGTCTTGTGCTTCGGTATGGTCGCGGGTAATGGTGGTTAACTGTTGATCACGCAGCAGGTAGCAGCGGCTATCACCCGACCAAAAACAATGAAAGCGGTCGGCCTCTAATACCAGCACCACCACGGTGCTACCCACAATGCTGCCTGCTGGCAGTTGCTGGGCGTAGCGGCACAGCTCTGCGTTCGCTTTTTGTAGGGTAAGAGGCACTTGTTCAACCAGTTGCTGGCCTTGGTACTGAAGGCAGGCTTGGCGTAGGTAGTCGATAATGCACAGGCTGGCGTAATCGCCAGCCTCATGGCCGCCCATGCCATCGGCAACGGCCCATAGGCCGGCTTCCGGCATGGATAAAAAGGCATCTTCATTATGGCTGCGCACACTGCCGGTGTGCGTCATGCTGCTGCTATTAATGGCCGTTGCTAGGGCGCTCATTGGGCAGTCCTATGGATTATCATGGTTGATTATATCTTCTTTGGCCCAGTTCCATTGGCGCCAGTCGCCGTCTAACATGGCGGCAAATTGGCCCGCTTCGGGCAGGTTGGCGCTGAGTAATAAGCTGGATTCGACATGTTCTGATCCCTCGGTCCACCACAGGCTGTAGTTGCCAAGCAAGCCGGTATAGGCTTTGTGCAGGACGTTGTTGGCAAGCTGTTGTGGGGTATCGGCCGGGGTGCTGGTAAATGCTTGGTTGGCATGGGCGTTCATGGTGACGGTTTGGGTGCTGTACTCGGGCGCAGCGGAAAACGCTGGACAGGGTAACGCTTCTAATTGCTTTATCAGTTGGGTGTAGCTGGTTTGCTCATCTAGGGCGGTTAGGGCAAGTTTTGCAACTGTCTGATACCACTCTTGGCCATCAAGATAGGCTGCCCATGGTGCACAGGCTCCTTGATGAGCAATGGTTAAGGGAAAGTAACGGCCCACTTCATCAACCGAGGGTATCATTACCCCACACACGGCGTGTGGGCTTGCTACACCGGGCATGAGCGCAAAGCGCCAAACCGGGCTGGTGAGGTAATAATCTAACCAGGCGTCGCCCAATTGCTCACGGCTAACACTCAGTGACGATTGCAGCCAGCTATGCCAGTACTCGGTAAAGTCATCACTTAAAAAGTGGCTGACAAAATCTGCCTGTTGTGGGGTTTTACCAAATAAACCGCAGTTGTCTACTATTTCACTCATAGTGTTGCCGGCAAGCTAAAGTCAGTAATATCGCGATTGCTATAGGGGTTGTAACTGCTGTTGGGTAGCAGGGTGTATTGCGCTTGAATACCGCTGAGACTAAAGGTGAGCTTTAGCTGATCATTGCTAAGGGGCTCTTGTTTGGCATAGCGATCCAATAGGCGAAACCAACTCCATTCACCATCGGTGCGGGCGCTAATGGGTGTGCCTTTACTGGCAAGGTTAAAAATGATTTTAGATTGCTCGCTACTGCCAGGCCAGACCACCTGTTTGGTAAGAACGGGGCCATGTTGGTAGCTCACCTGGCTGCCTGCTGTTTCTAGCATAAAGCTGGCGATGGTTTTATCGAGCACGATGGGCCTTAGGGCAAATCTAACCTCTGGGGTTGGTGAGGCGCCGGCAAAGTAGGCATTGCGAATGCGTTCGGCTCGCTCAAAGAAACGCAGCGTTTGGTTGCTTAGGCCAATGTTTTTCTGCCAGCGCCAGCGAGGGCGGCTGCTATCAACAAAGGGTTCAATATATTGTTGGGAGAACAGGGCTAATTCGCCGGTAGGGCCAAACATGGTGCTGAAATCAGCCAGTTTAATATCAATGTTGCTATTAGGTTTAACCGGGTAGCGCCCTTTAATGGCTTTGTTGAAAAAGCTAACTACCTCGGTGCGCCAAATGGTATTGATGTGGCCACGGATGGCCCCGCTGGTGATTTTATTGGTGTCGTGGGTAATTGATTGAAACCAGGATTGAATGGAACGCGGCGCACTGGCAATGGCTTGTTTCATGTGCAGTGACGCAGGGTTACCTGTTTGGTTACTTTGGAACGCTGTTTGGTTAATGTCGTTGGCGTATGCCAGCGTTTGTAAATGTTTATTGAGTTCAATTAATGAGGCCTGTAAGAGCTGTAAAGGTTCACCTTGCTCTCGATTTACGTACAGGTTGAAGTGATCAAAGTATTCATCAATCGCTTGCCCTGGCAGTTTTATACTAGCAAAGGCATTGTCGGGCGCTAGGCGCTCTAAGCGGCGTTTTTTATTGGGGGCAAAGGTTTCGGCTAAGCCGTCAGCCAGGGCTTTGTTAGCTTTAGATGCACCGGGCACTGCGCTAAGGGCGGTGTGATGACGAATGCTTTCCAATAATTTAATCAGCGGTTTGTCAGTGCCCGAAAGGACTTGCAATACCGATTGGCCACGGTTGGCCGAACTAAATGATTTGATCGCTAAGTCATTAATGAGGTTGTCCCACCGGGATTGGTATTCGGTAAAATACAGCTCACGCACTTGTTGGCTAATCAGCGCCATCTCTTCTTCGGTAAACGCTTTTTGTTTGTCATTGCCATAAATCCACGCTTCGTCGCTAAGAATTTTGGGCAGCTTCAAAATTTCAAGATTAAAGCCGGTGTGAAAACCCGAATAGGTAAAAAATTCGGGTATGCCTTGGCTTAGGTTGGTGGTGCTGCGACGATAAAATAGTACGTCGGCTTTGTGGCCTAGCACATCACGCAGATTAAATTGCTCATTGTTTTCGGCAATATGATCATTTTTAAGACGTTGATATAGGCGCTCCTCGATGGGCGGGCGCGCTAAAATTTCGCGAATTTCGGCGACTTTTTGTTGGTCCATGGCGGGGGGTAGCGAGCGCTCAAGTAGCGCTGTTTGCAGGTGATCGTTAAGCTGTTGCCGTAGGGTAGGGTTGTGCGCGCTGGGTAATGTCCTCTCCCATAATATGTTAACCCAGGTGGTAAATTCTTGTGGGTCGATTTTTTCGGGGTAATAAAGCATGAGGTAAAACTTTAGCGCTTCATAGAGTTGCTCGTCGGTTTGTGAACGGTCTATTTGCTGCGACAGTAATTCGGCAAGCTCGGTCATAAAAAACACGTCGAGTGCTTTTTTATAGGTTAGTTTGGCTTGCGAACCAATTTTTTCACCTTGGTATAAACCAAAACTCTGTGCCAAGGGTGGGTCAAGTGTTTCGTGCAGGTAGCCTGTGGGCAGGGCTCTAAGTTGGCTTAAGCCCCGGGCTAGGCTTAGCCAATCACGGGTGTTTTCTAAGCCTTCTGGGCTATCTTTGTGGTATTCATCAATGTTTGCATCAACGGTGGCTATGTAATCAATGTTGAGGTTTTTACTTTGATACCAAATAGCGGTCGCGGCTATAAAAACCAATACGCTGGCCGCTATGGCGCCCCGATAGAGCCATTGAATACGTTTTTGTTCACTGAGGTTAACTTTGGCAATGTTAGCTTCTTTAAAAATAATATTTTTAAGTAAGTGCTCAACAAAAAAGGTTTTTGGCTCGTCACTGGCTAAATCGGCAGGGGTGTTACATTGGTCGGCCGGAATAATATTGGTGGTACGCTGCGAAGCCGTATTTACTTGGGTGCTACTGGTTAAGTAAATACCGCGCAGTAGAAAAGGCGTTTCAAATTGATTGGGGGTAAAAATATTGGTTAAAAATTCATAAATGGGTTGTTTGAGCCCATTCATTTGTTGAGGGAATTCATAAATCAGTGCACGGCGTTGTTGGTTGTTCTCTTGGCTTAGGCGATGTAATACGCGGCCATTGATGCGCGCCATTAAGGCATTATATTCGCCTTCAAACTGGCTAAGTTGATCTTTTGCCGTGTGGTTGTTGTCTAGTGGGTAGGTAAACCCCCAGGTTTGTTTGCGTTCTTCTAGGTCAAGGTCACTAAAAAAGTTATTAAAACCGGCAACAATATCGGTTTTGGTGAAAACCATATACACCGGAAGCTCCATGCCTAGGTGGTTATTAAGCTCTTGGATACGGCGCTTAATCGCGGTTGTTTGGATGGTTTTTTGGGTGGCGGTTTTGTTGAGTATGTCGTGTAAGCTAACCGTCACTAATATGCCGTTAAGTGGCCGTTTTGGGCGAGATTTTTTCAGCCGGTTTAAAAAGTTTATCCAGGCACGTGTTTCAACTTTTTGCGGGTTATCTTGCGTGGTATATCGCCCTGCGGTGTCAATTAGGATGGCTTCGTCGGTAAACCACCAGTCGCAATGACGGGTTCCACCAGCGCCTTGAATAGGGTCGTCACCAAACTGGCTGTTAAGGGGAAACTGTAACCCTGAGTTTTTTAATGCGGTGGTTTTACCGGAGCCTGGTGAGCCTATAATCATATACCAGGGTAGTGAGTAGAGTTTGTCGTTTTTACCGCCCTCGGTGTTTTGTACGGTGGTAATGGCGTCGCCAAGCCGTTGTGACAGGATGCTTTCATCTTGGCTTTCGTTGGGTTTGCCATCGGCTTTTTTAGCCGGCTCTAAGATGGAGTTGGCTACATTTTGGTTGTTGGTTTTGTACTGATGGCTTTTGCGAAGGTTGTTTAGCCCCCATGCAACAAAAATAACAAAGATGATAACGAGCCGTAATGTTTCTGAGGCTAATATTTGGTGGCCATTAAACGCAATTAAAGGGCCTGCATACCAAATTAATAACGAAAACACGGTAATGGCGATGAGTATTAACAGCCAAGACTGGGTCATAAAAGCAATGAATTTTTTGAAAGCTTGCATGGATTTTATCTAATTCCGGTTAATTAATAATGGTCGTTTATTGTATTATTTATGGCGATTGGCTTGGATTTTAAGCGATACGCTACAGTCTGTTATTGGGCTGGTTTGGGTGCATCCATGGCCGATGGTTTATACACATTAATGGCCACGCGGCGGTTTTTGGCCCGGCCTAAGTCGGTATCATTGGAGGCTATTGGGTCATTATCACTGCGCCCTTCGGGGAGCAACCTGCCATCGAGCGCCGCAACACTGGACATGTATTTAACCACTGAGCTGGCTCGAGCTAATGATAGGTGCCAATTAGACGGGTATAGCGGTGTGCGAATGGCTATGTTGTCGGTATGGCCGGCCACTACAACACGGCCCTTCATGGCTTCTAATGCTTTGGCGACTTTATCCATAACGGGGTAAAACGCCGGGTCGAGGGTGGTGCTGCCAGACTCGAACAGTTCTTCAGCATGCAGCACAATGGCGATGTGGGTTGAGTAATCTTCAACACCCAATACATCCTGTTCAATTTCTTGGGCAAATAACCAGCGTAAATTGGCGGCCTCAGTATGGCCGCTATCGGCGGATAGCTGCTGGGTGATTTGAGGTGGCACAATGCTAGCCAGCTTCAAGCGAATTTCATCAGAGTATTCATTGAGGCCGATTAACCAATAACTGTAACTCCCAAAAGCCAGGGTTGTTAGCAGGGCGATAAATAACCAGATAGGCGCAAAGCTATGGAGTTTATATTTTGAATTATTAGCGGGCTCTGATTTTACCGACAGGGTTTTTTGGTAGCGCTCTTTCGTTTGTTTGAGCAGTTGGTAGGTATTGCTACGAATTTGCTCAATTTTTACCGGGCCTTTTGGGTCAATACGCAGTTTGCCGATAAAGCCTAATGATAGGCATAGGTAAATAAGTTCAATAAGTTCATAACGGGCTTCTGGTGTTTCTGAGGCTTGTTCCAGAATGTCATAAACTTTTTCACCACCGTAGGTTTCGTTGTGAAATAGGCTGAGTAATGTTCGCTGGCTCCAGCTACTGTTTTCACCCCAAGGGGTATTGAGTACGGTTTCGTCAAGCAGTGAGCACAGTACGTATGATGCTTGTTGTGCTATTTCGGGGTTGTCGATGGTGGCCCGGCATTGCTGGTGGAAAAGCTCCACTTGTGCGGTGGCAAACTGATGGAGCTCATCGGTATTAATATGGGTGCTGACTTGGCGCATTTGTTGTGAAAGCGCGAGTAATGTGGTGGCCGCTTCCTGTAATGGGCTTTGCTGTAATTGTTGTTTTGAATCGGGCGTGCGCAACCTCAGCGAAACGAGTTTGGTTATTTTTTTTCTAGGCTTAATAACGGTTTGGCCGGCAATCATATCGGCTGGCGCTGATAATTTACCACCGGGCTTGGGCCGTGGTTTTATCACCGTTTGGTCGGAAAGTGCTGCATCATTCTGTATTGCTGCATCATTCTGCTTGGCTTGCAGCCCAGGCCGAGGTTTTATAATGGTATGATCCGCGGAGTCCATCTATTTTAATCCTTATATTCAATCATAACGGTTGCTCTTGACGTTATCGGCTAGTGCCTGATAGCCCAAAACTCAATACTTAAATCATTTGTTTCGCGTGAGATATGAAACGAAAAGCCACCGGAATTATGCAGGCTTTGCCACTGTTCGCTTTGTGTATCTAACTCAAAATATAAATACCCTGCGTGATAGGGAATTTCTCTTGGGGCAACGGGTAACGACGTAACGGCAATGCCGGGTAGCTGGTTATTAACCAGCTCACGGATGGTTTCGACAGAACCCACTTTTATGTGGTTGCTTAGGTAGCTGCGCAGTTTTTCGGTGGCCATATCAGCATTGATCGCTAAAATAAAGCGCGCTTGTGCTAGTAGGGTCCTGTCGGCTATACGTGAAACGTAGATGCCATATTGTCTGGCTTCTACGGGCAGTGCGATGGCGGTTTGTTCCATCACTGCGCTGAGGTGCTTGCCTAGGTGCTCCATGATGGGCTCAAAACAACGGTGTAGGTTGTTATGGTCGTAAGGCATGGTGCTAGCAGGGCGTTTTTCGGTGGTGGTAAAGGTTGCTAGCTCACCCATGATGCCTAGCAGCTCTATAAATAAACGCTCAGGGTGTACATTGGGCAGGTGCGTTAAGTGTTGCATTCTAGGTTGGTAGCGGTTGATTAGCTGTAGCAGTAAAAAATCGGCAATGGCGGAGGCGCCACCTTCTTGGCCGGAGGCATTAAAACGATACGCTAAAACATCGCCGCGCTGTTTTAGCAGGCCGATAACGTTACTGGCATAGTCGTGAAGTTGATTGCTGGCGCGAATAGAAAGCGACGGCGGTATGTAGTGTTTATCCAGTATGATGGCACCTTCTTGGGTAACTTCTTGAATGCGCGCAATGGGTAGGCAGCTGAACCCCCCAAGGTCTTCATTTTCGAGTGCGAGTTTAAATTGCAAGGTGGCGCTTTCAATTTTTTCAACATTGCCATGGTCACTGCAGTAATCAAATACGTCTATTTCTTGCATGCGATAACGGGCGATGCTGTGGTTGTTATCGGTGGTTTCGATATAGCGAGAGCCGGGCTGGTATAGGGGCAATACTAAAAGAATTAGTTCGTTTTTAATTCGAGATGGCACAAGGATGGGATCAGGTAAGGGTGCCTGATGCGGTAATTCAAAGGGGCTGCCATCGGGCATTATGCCGGTTGTTTTTTCAATTGCCAGCTTGCCATCCATGAGTAGAGCATGATCAAACGTGAGCTCTGAGATACCCCAGATATAAGGTTTTATGGCAGCTGTTCGTTGTTCCAGCCGGCTTTCGAGGTAGCGCTCTTGCTGCTGAAAGTGATGCGGATAGATATATTGGCTTTCCATCCATGCAATTTTGTTATTTTTTGCCATTGTCAATGTTCTAACCTTTGGTGGTTAATATGGGAGGGCTGCGTTGTTATGCAAAGCCGTTTAAATAACCTCTATTTTGGTCTTTAATATGGGCTTTTTGAGTTTGACCTTGTCAATTTTGGGTACTTTAGGCGGCCGCGGTGTTTTGTTAGTGACCTTGCCTTTTAAAATGGCTAGCTTACTAAGGGTGACTGTATGCTTGGAGTGAGAATGAGGACTAATCTCATAGACAAACTTCCATTTGGCATTGTCAATATCGCGATAGGCCGCAATAATTGCGATGTAGTTGGTCTCCGGTTGAAGCATGACTTTGTGTCGTATTGTTTCATCGGGTTGTAGGGTGTAGTTTGCGCTAGAGACTAGCTCTTTGCTAAGCAGCGTTTCACCCTGAGTAAAGGCATCTTCAAAGTTGAGGTTATCAAACGTGGTACGAGAAGATAGCTCATAAATTTTAACTTGTATGGGCGACGGTCGTTGGTTGATATCGGGGTTGAGTGATGGCTGCGCGACTAAAACGATATTATCGTAGGGCGCCCATACCAGGCTGACTGTCTCACACCCGGAGATGAGAACCAGGGTGATTAAGATAACTAAACGGGACAAAGTCTGGGTTGTAACGATTGGTGCAAGTTTCATCATGATGTTTTCTCGAACTCTCCAGATTTAAATTGGGCGGGATTATTGGGTTGGTTTTGTAAACGTTTTAATGCTTTTTGGTATTGTGGCCAACGTTGTTTGTAAAGATGCCATGTTTTTTCATTGATACGTTTAGGTGATAGGGGCTTCTGATTATTTTCTGCTTGCTTTGATTGAGTGTCAGCCTCTAGCGTTGAGGGTGAAAGCCATTCTTGTAATTGCTGCAAGGTGTTTTGTTGTATTTTTTGTTGATTTTGCTGTTGATTATTTTGATGCTGGGCAAGCGCTTTAATGTTTTCAGCGAGCAAGGCTGGCAGCCGTTGAAAGTGGGCATTTTTTGGATTTAACAGCGCTGAAAAAAAGTCTTTTGTTGAGCTCAGTGGCGCCTCGGGCTGGCGTTGGTTAGTGGCTGGTGATGACTTTATCGATGTACTTACCGCGACTCTAAGAGTACGCCCTATAAGAAACATCACATCTTCATTGAGTAAGTGGGCGGGGACTTGGCTTTCTACCCCCATGCCTTTTAACAGCTGGGTAATAAGCTGCTTGTTAGATGTATTGCTAAGCAGCGGTTTTTGGGGGGGCGATGGTAGTGGTGGCTGCGGTTTGATCGCTTGGCTGGTTGGCGCAAAGTCATTATCCCAACCTTCGGGGATGGTCATATTGGGTGGCGTAAAGCTATCTTCTAGCGAGATAGGTGTTAAACCTGGGTTTGCAGCCGGCGGTTTCTCTTTATAAGGGGCCTTTTTTGGGCTGAAAAACTCACTTGGGGTGACGATATTAGTGGCTTTTTTAACGTTTTGCTGAGGGGGAGCGCTTGGTTTGGGGGGCGCTGCGGTAATAGGCTTAACAACGGTTATTTTTTGAACGGAGGCCGTTAACTGGTAATGGCCAATGGTTAGGGTATCGCCATCGCTAATGGGCGCCGAAAGGCCGTGGCCAATAGCTTCTTCGGCTTGGTTGATATAGACGCCATTAGCACTTTCGTCTCGAATGTAAAATTGGTCATGCAGGTAGTAAATGTTGGCATGGCAACGAGAAATCATCTTGTCAGTGCAGGCTAACCATAATTCGCACTGTTTGTCTCTGCCGATACGGCCACCTTTTTCATCAAAAGTGATGTTGGGGGGCGTAGAAGCCTGGCTTTGGCTTGATATAGTCAATTCAAGCTTCATGAGGGGATGCTCTGGTGCTGAATTTTGCCGAAATTGAAGGCGTACATGTCGTTTAAATCCGCTAAAAGTAAGAGTACGGGTTTTTATTAAGGGTGGACTACCTTAGTCGCTAGCGCTCATTAATAGCGACTAGCCTAGAATAAATGCTGGTGTTATTGGGTAGTCGCCTATTAAAAACACCGGCAAACTAACACTTCTAGTATTTTTTTGATGCTAAAGTAGTTGGGTTTGTGAGTTTAGTCACGGAATTTATAATAAAAACGCCTTCATCTTGATGAACTTTGAGGATATTGGTAGGGTTCCACTGAGTTGCTAACTATAAATCTAATCAATTCCAGCGGATGTCGCAAAACAAGTGGAAGCTTTACCCAAAATAACGCCTGCTCCATCGGCGCCGCCCAGCCAAAGCGGTAAACCTGCTAAGGTTGGCCCCCTGCCTATTGGTACGGTCTTATTGGGCCGCTATGTTCTTAGTGAGCTGATCGCTGAGGGTGGCACCAGTTATATCTACCGTGCTCATGATAAGCTGGTAGTGCAAAATCAAGCCGTTGATGCAACCCCTATTGTTGTAAAAATTGTCCGGCCAGATTTGATGGATAACGAAGCGGCATTGGAGCTATTATTTTGCGAAACGATTACTGCTCGCACTCTATCGCACCCTAATATTATAAATATTGTTGATTATTACCGTGATGGCAATATCAATTTTGCCATCATGGAGATGATTGATGGTGAGTCTTTAGCGGAGTACATGACACGCCAGCGGGACAATCAATTAAGCTTAAAACAAGCGGGTGTCATTATTGGCGATGTAGCCAGTGCGCTACAAGCAATGCACCAGCAAGGGCTCATTCATTCTGATATCAAGCCTAGTAATATTCTGATATCAAATAGTGGTGCTGTAAAATTAATTGATCTTGCGACGACAAGGTCAGTGACGCACAGCAATAAGCCTATAGCGAAGGGGTTTAAGCCTGGTTTATCACTAGCCTCTTCTGCGACAGGGGGGTTTCATGGTTATACGCTTGCTTATGCCAGCCGTGAAACCATTGAGGATAAACCTGCAACCCCTAGCGATGATGTTTATTCTTTTGCCTGTATTATCTATGAAATGCTATCAGGTGAGCACCCTTATGATCGTCAGTCAGCGGATAAAATAGCCGATGATGAGCAGCCCAAAAAATTCAAAGCCATTTCTATATGGCAGTGGTTTGTTTTAAAAAAGGCATTAAAATTACACGCTAAGCAGCGATTTCAATCTATTTCTCAGTTTATGCTTATTTTTAATCTTGCCGGAAAATTCTGGCCATTGTTAATTGCGCTATCCGTGGTTGTGGCTGTGCTGTTTGGGGCCGGTGGTTCCCTAAAGGGGCAATACGATGAAGATTCCAGCCGAGCATTGGTTTCTGAGCAAAGTTACCAGGCGTTTGAAAATGTTGAATCTATCGTTAACGATATTCGTGCGGAGGTTTTACTCTCGCGCCCTTATATGCTTGGCCGTTTAGATAACAGCCCTGAAATTTTAAAGCAGGGAGCTTTGTCGCAGCTCCATGAAGACGTTGTTGTGGCGTTGGCCAGTCATGTAGAGGCGGTGCTTAGGCATAATAATACCGCCAGTGAGCTGCCCAACTTTAAGGCTTTGAACACCTTATTATCAGTGCTTTCTGCTTACTATCCTGCGTCTAAGGATTTAGAGGCGGCTAAACGTTTTGTTGAGCTTGAGAAAATGAATGCTACTTCTAGCCAGCTAAATACGCTAAATGAGCTTTGGCAGGGCATGGCTTTTGTAAAGCAAGATGTCGTTGTTATCAAAAACCTGCTAGAGCGCTTAACGACCCTAGAACATGGCGATGTGGCGGTGCCCCCCTTTGTATTAAATCGTTACCAAACCGCTGCTGACAATGCGGTGAAAGATTTAGACTATATCGCAGTAGCCAGCCTTTATCAGTTTGCGGTTAGTAGTAAAATTTATCCGCAATTTTTAGCCATATGGTCAAGTCATAGCGCTGCTGACCTTCTTGAAGCGGCCCAGTCTTTGATTGCCTACCGGGATCAATCAGCTATAAATTCAAACACAGAATATCCGAGTTTAGCCAAAGTAAAATTTGTTGAGCCCTACTTTTTATCATTTAATAAAACGATTTCGAATATCTGGCTAGATAAAGATATTTTAAGCGCTATTGAGGTCTTTAAGCAGGGGACAACTTTGTACTTATTGCCAGCAAAGTCCCAAACCTATCAAAGCTTACGTCAAAAGATTACTGAAAAGTTAACCACAAAAATCAATTATCACAAAAAGAAAAGAAATACTAACTCATTAAAAACAATGTCGTTAGCGTTAGATGAACTGAATGAATTTCAAGTTCAACCTATCTCGAATACCACTCCAGATTTTGTTATAGAGAATTCCAAATGAGGATTTGTTTTGGATCACGCTGAATTAATTGATATACAGTCGGTAATAACGCCTATCAGCGATGCGCTGCCAGAGGGGAAAGATTTACGCATTGATATATCGCCTACTTCTGGCTACCAGGTGCTAAGGGATGCCAGGACGTTGGCACGAAACAATGAGCGGGCGGCTATTGCTAATGGTGAAACACGGTATGTTGCTACTGATGACTGGAAGATCATTGTTAAGCAGGTGCCACAGGTTTTAACCGCTGAAAGTAAAGATCTTGAGCTGGTGGCTTGGTATATAGAGGCGCTAACACGTCTGTATGGTTTTAAAGGCGTTACGGTGGGGTTTTCTTTAGCGAGACAGCTCATAGAAACGTATGGGGGAAAACTCCACCCTCAGCCAGACGAAGATGGCATTGCTACTCAGTTAGCGCCATTAACGGGCTTAAATGGTTTTGGGGGGGAGGGGGCACTTATTTCGCCCATAAAATCTATCACGCTTACAGAAGGTTCGCCTCCTGGGCCGCTGGCAGTTTGGCAGTGTGGACAGGTTTTTGAAATAGACAGAATCGGTGATTCCGGCCGCAAAGAGGCTCGCCTGAAAGAGACGGGTGTATCAAGAGAAGAATTTGATATATTGGTAAAGGAAACCGACACCTCGTTCTTTCGTAATTTAAAGCAGGATATTGCAGAAGCTATTGTGGAGTACAAGCAATATCAGGCGGCAGTTGATGATTACTGTCCGGGTGAATCGCTCCCTACGGGTAAGATATTGGAGGCATTAGTAGATTGCCAGCAAATGTTGATATACGTTGCCGGTGACCGATTAGCTGATGACGAAGTGCCTGCTGAGGTTGAGCCGGGGATGGTGAGCCAAGACGATGACGGCGATTCGGTTAATGTGCCAGAGTTTAGTAAGGGCATAAGAAACAGGAGTGAAGCGTTAGCTCTTCTAAAAAAAGTCGCTGAGTATTTTAGGCAGGCGGAACCTCATTCACCTATTTCTTATTCAGTCGATCAAGCTGTTAGGTGGAGCGGGCTGCCACTTTCTGAGTTGATTAAAGAATTGATCCCCGATGAAGGGGCTAGGGCAAAATACCAAAGCCTTTCAGGTATAGCGGTAAACAGCGGTAATTGAATTCATGTTGATTAGTTAAATCTTCATATTTACGGTAGTGGCAATCGATCTACATCGAAGCTGACATTTTATATTTAATACAAGGGATGACTCAATGGAAAGCATACATAAAAAATTAAGTCGGGTTAGAAAACCTCGCGTTCACATTAGCTATGATGTAGAAACTGAGGGCGCAAAAGTTCGAAAGGAATTACCTTTTGTTGTTGGCGTCATGGGAGATTTCTCAGGTGACCCAAGTGAGCCTTTAAAGTCGTTAAAAGATAGACGGTTTGTGCAGATTGACCGTGATAATTTTGATGATGTATTAAAGAGTATGACGCCCGGATTGCAAATTAAAGTGACTAATACTCTTCAAGATGATGGTAGCGATATTTTTGTTGACCTTAAATTTGAATCCATTACCGATTTTGAGCCAGCGGCTGTGGTTAACCAAGTAGAGCCATTAAGAAAGCTTTTAGAAACAAGAAACCGATTACGTGACCTGTCGACTAAAGCTGACCGTTCGGAAGAATTGGAGGCAATACTTGAGCGTGTTTTAAACAGTGATGATGCCTTAGGTGAGCTTGCCGCCGCGGTGGGTGTTGATGAAGGGAAGGGAGAATAATCATGAGTGAAGCAATAGCAGAAGCGAATGCAGCACCAGAAGGAACGGTTGAATCAATGAGCTTGTTAGATCAAGCGATTCAAGCAACCAAGCAGACAGAATCTGAAGAAGCACAACTGCTGCTTAAAACGCTTACTGAAGAGGCGATGAAAGGTTCTGTTACTTGGAACAAAAATTTAACGGTTACTTTTCAAAAAGCAATTGATGCGATTGATGCGGCTATTAGTGGCCAGCTTCGCGAAATTATGCATCATGAAAAGTTTCAAGAGTTAGAAGGGACTTGGCGCGGTGTTCATTACTTGGTAATGAATTCTGAAACCAGTACTACCTTAAAATTGAAGTTAATGAATGCCAGCAAAAAGGAAGTGGCCAAAGATTTATCGAAAGCGGTTGAGTTTGATCAAAGCCAGACCTTTAAAAAGCTGTATGAAAATGAATTTGGTATGCCTGGTGGCGAGCCTTACGGCGCATTAGTTGGTGATTACCAATTTACTAATCACCCCGACGATATTGAAATGTTAGGCAATATGTCAAATGTGGCTGCTGCCTCTTTTTGTCAGTTTTTAACGGCTGCCGACCCTAACTTAATGGGGTTTGATAATTGGTCAGAGCTGGCCAAACCACGTGATTTGACTAAGATTTTTGATTCGGCAGAATATGTTAAATGGCGTTCGTTTAGAGAGTCTGATGACTCACGTTTTGTCACTTTAGCCATGCCACGCACGCTTTCACGGTTACCTTATGGCGAAAACACTAAGCCAATCGAAGAGTTTAACTATGAAGAAATGATGCCGGACGGCAAACCCGTTAATACGGATTACTGTTGGTCAAATGCCGCTTATGTGCTGGCAACTCGATTAACAACGGCGTTTTCAGAATATGGCTGGTGTACCGCTATTCGAGGTGCTGAAGGTGGCGGCCGAGTTGATAATTTACCGGTTCACTTATCGATTACCGATGATGGTGATGTTGACATGCAATGCCCTACCGAGATTGCTATTACTGACCGCCGCGAAGCCGAATTGAGCGGTTTAGGCTTTATGCCTTTATCTCATTATAAAAATACCGATTACGCTGTGTTTTTTGGTTCGCAAACAACACAAAAACCTAAGCTATATACCAGCCCAGAAGCCACTGCCAATGCGGCTATTTCTGCACGCCTTCCTTATTTGATGGCAACCTCTCGTATTGCGCATTACTTAAAAGTTATGGCACGCGATAAGGTCGGTAGTTTTATGGAAGCCGAAGATATGGAAATATGGCTTAACCAGTGGATTAATGGCTATGTTAACGCCAGTGAAGAAGGTGGCCAGGACATGCGTGCTCGCTACCCTTTGCGTGAAGCAAAAATAGAAGTGAAACCCGTACCCGGTAACCCCGGTGCCTATAATGCTGTTGCATGGTTGCGTCCATGGTTGCAAATGGAAGAACTATCAACGTCATTAAGAATGGTAGCGCGTATCCCGAAAATGGGCGGTTAATATCACCTATGCTTGCGGCCTGCTAAGTGGTGGGTCGCCTGCGTTAAAGCTAATGGTTTTGTAGACCCCTCCAATTTACATTGATCCGAAATGAATTCGATGATGGCTTCTGGTCATGATTGTGTTGCGAGAAAAATAGTGGGGGCGGGAAAGCTGAGGCTTTTGTCGGGGCATAGAGGCTTCTATTTTTTGTGATGGAATATGAGTGATAAAACAGTTTGATGAATAATTTGCATAGCAAACTTAATACGCGATCAGCTAATTCTAGTCGTTATTGCCCAGACAGCCAGTTAAATTCGCTGATGTCTTATTGCAATGATGATTTTGGCGCTGCGGGCTTGAATTCGGCCGTTGAATCATGGCTGCTTTCTAGTGTTGGTAAAAATAAACGCACTAAGTCGCAGTTGCTTTACATGATTGATGCAGCGATTGTCCGTATTGACAAAAAAATGAATCAGCAAATGGATGAAATCATCCATCATGAGCGCTTTAAAGCGTTGGAAGCGTCATGGCGAGGGCTGGAATACCTGGTTGATACTGAAGCTGATTATGATCAAGAGTTAACGGTTAAAATCAAAATGATGAGCGTTAGCTGGCGGGAGATGAGCAAGGATGTTAGCCGAGCGATTGAGTTTGATCAGAGCCAATTGTTTCAGCGAATTTATAGTGATGAGTTTGATACACCGGGGGGCGAGCCGTTTGGTGTTTTACTGGGCGACTACAAGTTGTCGCACCGTATACGGCCCGGTTCTATTATTAGCGATGTCGATGTCATTAGGGAAATATCTTTAGTTGCAACCGCGGCGCTGTGCCCTTTTATCAGCAGTGTTGATAGCTCATTATTTGGTTTAGATGATTTTGATGGTTTTGATTGTCCGGTCGATTTGCATAAAGTGTTTGATCAAACCGAATATACCAAGTGGCAATCGTTAAGAAAAACAGAAAGCACGCGCTTTGTTGGCTTAGCCTTACCCGATGTGCTAATGCGCGAGCCTTATCGTGCCGATGGCACCTATTCTGAAGCCTTTATTTATAAAGAAACCTCAACTCATACAGAAAGAGATTACCTTTGGGGTAATGCATGTTATGCCTTCGGTGGTATTTTAATTAGAGCATTTGCTAATACGGGGTGGTTCGCAGATATTCGTGGTGGTGTTCACGAGTTTGGCGAAGGAGGCGTCGTGCGGCAGTTAAATTATGCCGGTTTTGATACCGATCCAAGAAACATCACCTCTCGCCACGCAACGCGTATTCAAGTAGATGACTACCTTGAAAGGGATTTAAGTGACTTGGGTTTTATCCCTTTATGTAGCTACCACACGGTAAAAAATAGCGCCTTTTACAGTAATAGTTCACTGCATTCACCGCCCGATTATAATTCGCATATTGCCAATAGTAATGCGCGTTTATCGGCAATGATTCAATACATGCTTTGTGTTTCTCGATTTGGCCATTACATTAAAGTTATTGGTAGGGATAAAATTGGTAACCTTGCCAGTGCGAAAGACTGTGAAAGGGTTTTTCAAGATTGGTTAAATCAATACACCACCGCTAGCGATGATTCTTCTCCCGTATTAAAAGCTCGCTATCCTTTAGCAGAAAGTAAAGTCGAAATACACGACCAACCTGGCAGACCGGGTTACTTTAGTTGCGTTATCCATTTGAAACCCCACTTTCAATTGGATCAGCTTGTTTCTAGTATCAAACTGGTGACTGAATTGGCGGTTGGAACGATTAAGAATTAAATTTAGGCATGTGAAGTTCTCTATATTGACATGTATGATTTTTATTTTTATTTTTATTTTTATTGGGAGATGAATGGAGTTGGGTGTTGCTAGAGGAAAAATATAATATCAAGGTGGTTGTTGATTGTGATATTTTTCTGCAGAAAATCAATCCAGAACAGAGAACAGAGAACAGAAAATAGAAAATAGAAAATAGAAAATAGAAAATAGAAAATAGAAAATAGAAAATAGAAAATAGAAAATAACAATGATCCTACTTAATGATAAACAAGGAATAAATTACTATGTCAGCCAGTAAGTTTTTTAAAGAGGGTGATTTAGAGCAGGCCATTCAAGCCTGTATAGAAGACGTTAAGGAAGATCCCGCTAACGCAAATCAAAGAGTTTTTTTTGCCGAGCTGTTATGTTTTAGTGGCGATTATGACCGGGCAGACCGCCAGTTAAATACACTGTTAACACTCGACCCTAAAACCATGTTAACCGTTAGTGTTTGGCGGCAGTTATTACGTGCCGCTCAAATTCGACAAGATGTCTATGAATGTAAGCAAGTGCCCGAGTTAATGGATGCAGCCACTCCTCGTATTGAAAATGCTCTAAGGGCTTTAACAATAGCCAACAAAGACAATGTTTTGCCTGAAAGTGTCGCTGAGCAGGAAGGGGCCAGTGAGCCTGTGGTTGTTAATGGCATCAGTTCAAGCCATTTCAGAGATTTAGATGATATTAATGCCAATATATTGGAGGTTATGGCCAGTAATGGTAGATATTTTTGGATTGACTTTGATCAAATCGATTCACTAGAGTTTTATGCGCCAGAGCGCCCCTTAGATTTATTG
>JBNMPS010000035.1:0-20025 GCA_051277005.1 Pseudohongiellaceae bacterium | reverse complement strand
TTGGATCTAACCGGAGGTGCGCCAGAGTTGAACCCCCACTTTCGATACTTGGTGACTGCTGCTAGGAAGATGGCTGTAGAGGTGATTGATCGTAGTAATCTAACTATTTTATTTGAGCCGGGGCAGCGTGATTTAGCTGAGTTTTTAGCGGAGCAGCAAGTGGTGATAACGGCTTCATTACCCTGCTATTTAGAAGATAATGTTGAGCTGCAGCGTGGTAAAGGCGTTTATAACGATAGTATTAATGCTTTGCAAAAACTAAATTCGCTGGGTTACGGACGTGATCCGGCCCTGCCGTTACATCTGGTCTACAACCCGGTAGGGCCGGTTTTACCGCCACCGCAACAAGAATTGCAGCAAAGCTACAAAAAGGCGCTAAAGCAAAGTTTTGATATTGATTTCAACCAACTATTCACCATTACCAATGTGCCGATTAAGCGATTTGGTGCAGTTTTGCTCTCTCAAAATCAATTTGAGCCTTATATGAATTTGTTAAAGGCAAATTTTAGCCAATCTAATCTAGACACGGTGATGTGTAAAACGCTAGTTAGTGTTGATTGGCAGGGTTATGTTTATGACTGCGATTTTAATCAAATGTTAGAGATGCCCTTAGTCTTAAATGACGATGTCTCTAAGCAAACTCATTTGAGGGATCTAATGAAGGTGGGTTTAAATGAACAACCAATTTTTGTAGGTGATCATTGCTTTGCCTGCACTGCAGGTCAGGGCAGTAGCTGTGGTGGGGCTCTCAGTGATTAAATCGCAGCCCCGGCTAAGCATTATTGTACCAGTGCTCAATGAGGCCGAAAATTTAGCGTCTTTTTTACAGCATCTACAGCCTTTTCGAGAGCAGGATTGCGAGTTGATTGTAGTGGATGGCGGTAGCTGTGATACAACTCGGGCTATTGCAGAGCCTCTTTCTGACAGATTACTGACAGGCGTTTCAGGGCGAGCTTGGCAAATGAATAGCGGGGCGGAAGTGGCTCAAGGTGAATACCTGCTGTTTTTACATGCCGATACCTATATTAATTTATTGCCATTCTTGGCGCTATTGAGTTCACGGCAGCCCTTGTGGGGGTTCTTTAAGGTGCGATTGAGTGGAGAGGGTTGGGTTTTGCGAATGGTGGAGGGCTTGATGAACTGGCGCTCACAATTAACCCATGTCGCTACGGGAGATCAGGGGATTTTTGTAAGGCGAACGATATTTACTTGGCGGCCGTTCCCTGATTACCCGCTGATGGAAGACGTAGCGTATAGCAAAACCTTGCGCCAATATGGCAATCCCATGGTGATCGATACGCCTGTTATAACGTCAAGTCGTCGCTGGGAACAAAACGGAGCGATGAAAACTATTTTTCTGATGTGGTGGCTGCGTTTGGCTTACTTTTTGGGGGTGGCTCCTCGCGTGTTACATCGCTGGTACTATCATGACACTGCCGATGACACCGGTTATCGCTGAGGCTATGAGCGAAGTGACAGATTACTTATTTCCCAATAGCCGTATTTTAGTGTTTGCCAAGGCGCCGGTTGTCGGATGTGTAAAAACTCGATTACAGCCGGTGCTAAGCCCAGAGCAATCTTGTGAATTACACCAGCAATTATTAGAGCATAACCTTGCCATGTTGAAGGGGGCCGGTGTTGCCCCAGTGACATTATTGACGGCGGGCGAACACCCGTGTTGGCAGCTTTATCACGATGGGTTTAATGTGCAACTAGAGTCTCAAATTGAAGGTGATTTGGGTGAGCGCATGGCTCAGGCTGCAGTTCAGGCGTTACGCGGTTGTGATTCAGTGATTTTGATGGGGAGCGATTGCCCGTTTATTACTAAAGACTATCTTGGTAGTGCCTTTAAGTTTCTTCAGCAGGGTGTTGAGGTGGTGTTTGGGCCGGCCAATGATGGTGGTTATGTGTTGTTGGGATTGAATCAGGTTCCCTCAGCCCTTTTTACAGGCGTTGACTGGGGAACGGAGCGAGTGCTTCAGCAAAGTTGTCAAAATTTAGCGCCGGGTTATATGTGTTTACCCAGCTTAACGGATATCGACAGGCCTGAGGATATCCGTTCGTTAGCTGATTTAGAGGCTTTTAAGCGCTGGTTATGCTGCGTCCCGTAGCGAGAGAGCTAGACATGCCTTTGGGGTCATACAGCTTTTGCTGATTATTGGCGCCGCGAATTAAGTCTAAGGTCTGGCTCACCACCATCTTGGTACGCTTAAGAACACGTTCGTTAACAGCGTTAAGGTGTTGGCATTCATCCCACTGCTTGGCGAGCTGTCGCCATGCCTTAGCCACCGGGGGGGATTCTTTTTCAGCGTGGTTAAGGGTTGTTTGTTCGTCTTGTAAGCCTGCTGACTGCAGTGCGTGGGTACGGCTATCAGCATGCTTCTTAAGCGAAGTGATAATCGTGTTTTTATCTTTTAATAGCTTGTTAAGGTTCTCGTAATCCCTATTTTCAAGAGCTTCACGCTCTTGCTGTAATAGCGTTAAGAGCTTAACGGTTAAGGGGATATCTTTTTGAAAGGTGGTCTGTAGTTCCGACCACAGCTGTGGAGAGCTGGCCATAATAATTACCTTTTGAACGTTTATATTTGCCGGTTGTTGTTAGCGCTATTTGGCTAACGATCGCTCCAGTCTAAAGGAGCACACTGTTACTCTCTATCTGCCGAAGAGGGCTTCAGTGCCTAATAAATTCTCTGCTATTTGCTTGTCGTTAACTTGGTACTCACCGCTTTCTATAGCGCTTTTAAGAGCGGCTACACGATCTTCATTGACCTCAGGTAGGTCGGCGAGTTGAGCTTCAAGCTTTTTCAGCGTTTGCGCCTGAGAACTGAGCTCAATCTGGTCGCTAACGTTGCTAGCAGCAGTAGGGCTAGCAGTGCTAGAACTTTTTTCCGCTTTGGGGCTGTCACCGCTGTTGCGATCGGAGCGCAGCTCGCTTCGGTTGGGGCTTCCTAAGCCACTGATATCTCTAACCATTTTCTAAAATCCTAATTTGGCAAATAAGGCAAATATTAACGTTCAACTAATCTATCGGCAGAAACGAGGCTAACTTTAGCATATTCACCACTTTATTTACGGTTTGTTGGCCTTTTGCTCTCTAGCCAAGTTAACCTTCTTTTACAAAATTACTTTTACTACTCCAGGCCCTATAATACGTGCGTCTACGACTCTTTTAGTTTGTTTATTTTGAACACGAATTTGCTCGCCCTGGCGGCCAGCCGCTAAAGCGATAGCTGGGGTTTTTACACTGAGGCTACCCAGTTGCGCACTCAGCACCACAACATCCCCTTTTTCTATCATTAGCGGGTGGCGTATATGGTTGCTGGTAATCACGGTACCGGGCTTGAGTTGACGCTTTACTTCCATATTAATGACATCATTTATATGAAAGTAATAGCTGCCTCTTACCCGGGATATATCGGTATCCTTCAGGCGTAAATGGTGGTTTTTTAGCCGTGTTTTTTTGTTTATAGGGCTGCTGCTCACAACAATAGGGTGCATAACCTTGATGTGGGTAGGTACAAAGAGAGTCCACCTTTTGGGGCTGTCACAACTTACTTTGAGGGTAACGCGGCCAATGTCGCTGCCATCTTTGCGTTCAATCGATAATGGCGTGTCGCAACCTCCCATGTTGATACGAGAGTCTAGAGCCATGATTTTATGCTCGATACGGCTTGCGCCTTGGTATTGTTGCATTAGCTCTTGCTGATATTTCTCCATGTACTGATCAACCTGCGTTCTGATTTCATCAGCGCCAGTTGCGGCATATACTACTAGAGGGCTGGCCAGTAATATGGAGCTTAATTGTTTAAAAAAACTACGTAGTCTCATTAACTTAGCCTATGCTTTATAGTTTGAAGAGCTAAATATTGGCTCGTTCCTGCCGATGATATGAATAAGTCGAAATTCTGGCGTTGATCGGTAATTATTTAAGTATAATGCAAGTTGTATGCCGTTTATTTATAACAAGGTTCAGCCAGTCGTCTATAATGCATTGTTGGCTGGCTAAATGCTTGATTAAGCTGAGCAGAAATTTTATTAAACCTTCAACTTAAATTGAAGTAATAAATGGGCGTTAAGGCTACTCTTTAGTTAGCCTCGCCACTTGAAGTGGTTTTTGGAGAAATATATGGCAGGTGTGCTCGATTCCGTCAATCAGCGAACCCAGTTAGTCGGGCAAAACCGGCTAGAGCTTTTGTTGTTTCGCTTAGATGGTCAACAGATTTACGGCATCAATGTTTTTAAGGTCAAAGAGGTCTTGCAGTGCCCTAAGCTGACGATGCTTCCTCAGCGTAATCCCGTGGTTAGGGGGGTCTCTCATATTCGTGGCGGGACCATTCCCATTATGGATCTCAGCATGGCTACCGGCCAGGGTGCTTTGGATGATATTGAAAACTGCTTTGTCATCATTACTGAATATAACACGGCTACCCAAGGTTTCTTAGTCAGAGGGGTGGATCGAATAGTTAATATGAACTGGGGTGATATTCATCCACCACCAAAGGGGTCAGGGCGCGAGCATTACTTAACGGCGGTGACAAGTATTGAAGATCGTTTAGTCGAGATTATTGATGTAGAAAAAATATTGTCTGAAGTTTCACCTATGGTAGAAGAAATTTCAGAAGGTGTGCTTGAAGATAATGTAGCCGAAGTCGCCGCGGACAAACATGTGCTAATCGTTGATGATTCTGCCATTGCTAGAAAGCAAATCACGCGCTGTGTTGAAAGTATTGGTGTTGAAACAACGGTGTTGAATGATGGCCGTCAGGCTTTCAATCATTTGGTGGCACTAGCTGAGGCGGGTGAAGATGTCTCTAAAAAATACCTGGTTATGATCTCGGATATTGAAATGCCTGAAATGGATGGTTACACCTTAACGTCTGAGGTGAGGGCTGACCCTAGATTATCCAACTTGCATGTGGTTTTGCATACATCATTAAGTGGTGTGTTTAATCAGGCAATGGTTAAAAAAGTTGGAGCAGATAACTTTTTAGCTAAATTTAATCCAGATCAGTTGGCGACAATGGTTACCGATAGGATTAAAGCCGTGGATGGCGTTGAGTAGGGTGCATGAAAACGCACTAACTGATAAGCTTAGCTGGCTAATTGTTACTGAAATGTAATGATTGGTTTTTTTCTCGTATATTAAAGGTTTTTTGTATTTATGAACCGACAGATAACTGGTTCGCCTTCTAGTGCTTCAGCGCAAATCTCGTCTACTAGCTACCAAAGTTTTAGGGAGTTCTTGGAAAAGGCGTGCGGTATTTTACTAGGAGAAAATAAGCAATACTTAGTCGCTAGCCGTTTAAATAAAATTATGGCTCAGCATGAAATTACAGACCTTAATGACTTGATAGTCAAAATGAGTTCATTATCTCATCGCTCATTAAAAGAGTCTGTAGTCGATGCAATGACAACGAACGAAACCCTGTGGTTTCGTGACACTCACCCTTTCGAAGTATTTAAAAATAAAATTCTTCCCGAGCGTATAAAAGGTGCGAGAGGCTCAATGCGTATCTGGTCTGCTGCATGCTCATCGGGGCAGGAACCTTACTCGCTCAGCATGATCTATGAAGAATATAAGGCAAAGTCGTTAGGTGTACCTTCTTTAGATATTATCGGTACTGATTTATCTCGAACTATGTTGGACCTCAGTAAGTCTGCTGAGTATGACGGCCTTTCATTGGGAAGAGGCTTGTCTGATCAACGTTTGCGGCAGTTTTTTGAGCCGGTTGACGGTGACGTGTGGCGTGTTAAGCGTGAATATAGCCAGAGAACTAGGTTCCAGAGTTTAAACTTGATGGATAGCTATGCCAGCTTAGGTAAATTTGATGCTGTGTTTTGCCGTAATGTTCTGATCTATTTTTCAGCGGAGTTGAAACGCGATATTCTTACTCGTATTCATGCGACCCTTAAACCTGGTGGTTATTTGGTGCTGGGTGCATCTGAAGGCTTAACGGGGTTAAGTGATCTTTATAAAATGGTTCATTGTCACCCTGGCATAATCTATCAAGCTGTTTGATTCGATAACTGTCAGTTAAATTTCAAAATAAAAGGCCAGCTTAGCTGGCCTTTTTATTGCCGGTAACATTCATAAAGGCGGCAAAAGTGTTGCCGTCGGAATGTTGCCGCCTTTTCTCTATTGCCGCTTTTAGCTGCCGTTTTAATTCAATAAAAATAAAAACCCCTTATTTTTCAATGCGTTGTGGATTTGGCACAACCATTGCTTATTACTTTGTAACGATCTCATGAATGATTGCTAGTTAAAGGTAAGTAGGTAATGGCAATAAGTTTTTCAAAAGCCTTAGGTGTACACGAAGCCGCTTTGGAGTTACGTACCAAGCGTGCAGAAGTGTTGGCGAGTAATTTGGCTAATGTTGATACGCCAAACTACAAGGCTAGGGATATTGATTTTAAATCCGCATTGAAAAATCAGCTAGCGACCAGTGCTGGAGCAAGCCATATGAAAGCAACTAATCAAAAGCATTTTGGTGCTGGCTCGTCGGGAGGTTCGGTGGTGACTGATCTTAAATACCGCACGCCTTTGCAGCCCTCTTTAGATGGCAATACTGTTGATGAGCAGTCTGAGTCTAGTCGCTTTGCAAAAAACACTATGGACTTTCAAGCAAGTTTTCAGTTTTTAAACGGTAAATTTAAAGGCTTGAGTAAAGCCATTAAAGGAGAGGTTTAATGTCTATCGGTAGTATTTTTGACATCGCGGGTTCAGGTATGTCGGCACAGAGTGTTCGCTTAAATACCACGGCGAGTAACTTAGCTAATGCTCAGGCAGCAAGCAGTAGTGTTGATGATGTCTATCGAGCTAGGCATCCTATTTTCTCGGCGATGCATCAATCAGCTATGACCGGTAATAATTTTACTCCTGCTATAAATGATCAATCCAGCGTGGGTGTAAAGGTAGATGATATTGTGGAAAGTCAGGCTCCGCTACAGCGCCGTTATGAACCGCAGCACCCCAAAGCCGATGGTGAAGGTTATGTCTATTATCCCAACGTTAATGTTGTGGAAGAAATGGCAGATATGATTTCAGCATCAAGATCCTTCCAGATGAATGTAGAAATGATGAATTCAGCTAAAACCATGATGCGCGGTTTATTGAGTCTGGGTCAATAATTATAAATTCAATAAATCGGTCTCAGTCAGTCTGAGGCAGTGAGTTAGATTAATAGAAATTAGCGACAAGTAGTAGATTGTAGCCAACGCTAACAGTGAGATTAAAGCAATGATAGATAGCACAGTATCAACAGGTTTATTAGGCGAGCTGTCGATTGCTAACAAGCAACAAGCTAGCGGCGTCGAAAAAGATAATGAGCTGGGGCAAGATGCTTTTTTAAAATTGATGATTGCTCAAATGAATAATCAAGATCCGTTAGAGCCGCAAAAGAATAGTGAGTTTGTTGCACAGCTAGCACAATTTAGCTCGGTAGAAGGCCTAGATAAATTAAATGGCACGGTTGAAACTATGAGTCAAAGTTTTCAATCTAGCCAAGCGTTACAGGCCTCGTCATTAGTGGGTCGTAGTGTGAAGGTGCCTTCTGAAACCGCAACGTTAGACACCGGCGGACATATAGCGGGAACCATTAACTTACCTTACTCCACAGGGGACTTATCACTGGGTATTTATAGCGATACTGGGCAGTTGGTCGGTAAAGAGTTACTCGGTTCACATGAGGGTGGTGATGTTACCTTTGTGTGGGATGGTCGAGATAATGACGGTAATACCTTGCCCTCAGGAAAGTATAGATTTGAAGCCATTGCTAACACCAGCGAAGGGCCTCAACAATTGGCAACAGATTTAAGTGCCAACGTTGATAGTGTGACGGTGGGCGGCAATGGCACACTGACACTGAATATATCGGGCATAGGCCCCATGTCACTATCTAGCGTGTCAGAAATTTTATAAGCGTAAAAATAGTGTTTACAAAACTTTGCTAAACAATGAAAGACAAAGCTCATATCGGGCGCAGGAGTTAAGTTATGTCGTTTAATACCGCTTTAAGTGGCCTTAGGGCAGCGAGCCAAGATTTAGCCGTCACGGGTAATAACATTGCCAATGCCAGCACCAATGGCTTTAAACGTTCACGTGTTGAGTTTGGTGATGTCTATGCGAACAGTTTAATTGGTGGTGGTAGCACCCCCGGTAGTGGCGTCTTGGTTACTGATATTGCTCAGCAGTTTGACCAAGGTAATGTGTCATTTACCGATAATAATTTGGACTTAGCCATTAATGGTAGCGGCATGTTTATATTAAGTAACGGTGGTAGCACTGAGTATAGCCGGGCGGGTTCTTTTGGTTTGGATAAAGATGGCTTCTTAGTTGCTAATAACAGTGCTCGTTTGCAGGGTTTTGGTGTCAATAGCAGTGGTGGGGTAGATAGTATTGCTGGTGATTTGCAAATTCAAACTCAAAATATTTCGCCTCAGGCGACAGTTGAAGCTGAGCTTGAATTTAATTTAGATTCACGTGATGGTTTGCCGGTGGTCGGTGTATTTGACCATACCGACCCTGACTCATATAACTCATCAACGTCATTGACGGTGTATGACAGCTTGGGGAATCCGCATGTACAAACCAATTATTTTGCAAAAACTGCTGCGAATACTTGGGATATGTATGTGAAAGTTGACGAAGAAAGTGTCATCGCACCCGTGGGCGCTCCACCTACCGGGGGAACCGCTATCAATACCCCTATTGCAGTAACGTTTAATACGAACGGTACTTTGGCTGCGCCTCTTACGGCTCAAGCTATTGATACATGGGCTCCAAAAGACAGCACCGGTGTAGCTAACGGAGCCGTTGGTTCATCAGGTGCGCCGGCAACCAGTTATACCGTTAGCATTGGCAGCTCAACGCAGTATGGTAGTGAATTCTCAGTCTCGTCCATCGGCCAAGATGGTTTTGCCCCTGGCCGGTTAACGGGTGTTGAGGTGGATGACAGTGGTATCATTTTTGCTCGCTATACCAACGGTGAAGCACAAGTATTAGGGCAATTAGCATTGGCCACTTTTAGTAACCAGCAAGGTTTAACGCCATTGGGTAATACCAGCTGGGGTGAATCGTTTGAGTCGGGCCAGCCTGCTATTGGTGCGCCGCAAACGGGTTCTTTGGGTGCGGTTGAGTCTGGTGCCTTGGAAGATTCCAATGTGGATTTATCCGAGGAGTTGGTACGATTGATTATTGCCCAGCGTAACTATCAGGCGAATGCAAAAACAATTGAAACCGCTGATACCGTAACGCAAGCTATTATTAATCTTCGATAAAAATATTCAATAATAATTAAAAACTAAGGAGGTATTTAAAAGTTACTGTGTCTACTTTGAAATAAACAATTGGTTGAAATGCTTGTCAGCTCTCTCTCTCGTACATGCATTTTCTTGCGGAAATTTACAGCCATGTTATTTTTCGCTACGGCTCCCCAATTGCTTATTAAGAGGTAGGTACAGTAACTTTTAAATACCTTCTTCAATAAAATGATTGTTTTAGCTGCTCGGATCTTTGTTCCGGGCTTTTTTTTGCTTGTTTTTAATGAATATCTTTTTAGTACCTATAGATTCTATTTTCTCTTATCACCGTTCAAGTTTTACTCAATATATATGCCTAATAAAAAGTTCTTGGCACTCTAATTGCATTTTGTATTAGTAGTGTTAATAAACAGGCGCTTTTTAAGATGGATAAAGCAATATATATAGCGATGTCAGCGGGCCAAAACATAATGTCTGCTCAAGCTATTCATGCCAATAACTTAGCGAATGCGAGTACTACTGGCTTTCAGTCAGATTTCGCCCAAGCCCGATCAATGGGGGTATATTACGGTGATGGTCATAGTACTCGTGCCTATGCGATGACAGAGAGTCCGGGGACAAATTTTAATCATGGTGCACTCATTGAAACAGGTCGCGATTTAGATTTGGCGATAGATGGGGATGGCTGGCTTGCGGTGCAAGCGAAAGATGGTCGTGAAGCCTATACCCGGGGTGGTTCATTGCGCGTTAGCCCAACAGGCCAGCTTATAACCGGCAATAACTTGCCGGTTATGGGTGAGGGCGGCCCTATAGCCATCCCTCCCTTTGAAAAATTGACATTAGGTGCCGACGGCACCATTACCATTCAGCCTGAAGGGCAGGCTGCTGGGGTTTTAGCGGTTGTTGATAGAGTTAAATTAGTTAGGCCAAATTATGCTGAGTTAACCAAAGGTACAGATGGTTTGGTGAGTCGCAAAGATGGTGAGGAAGAAGATGGCGACTCAATCATTAAACTGCAGGCCGGTTTTTTAGAAAGTAGCAATGTCGACGCTGTAGGTGAGTTAACTCAGATAATGGCCTTGGCAAGACAGTATGAAATCAATATAAAGCTGATGAAAAATGTTGATGAAAATAGTCGTGCTACGACGAGTTTATTAAAATCGACGTAATGGCAAGTTTAAAAACGGAACATAACAGCCAATAAAATTTCTTGTTAACACCTAGAAGTTAAAGCTTAGACAGAACAAGTGGAAGGGGTTAAAAATGATTCAAGCACTGTGGATTAGTAAAACGGGATTAGGTGCGCAGGATACGCGGTTATCGACAATTTCGAATAACTTAGCAAATGCGGCGACCGTTGGTTTTAAAAGAGATAGCGTCGTTTTTGAAGATCTATTGTATCAAATCCGAAGGCAGCCGGGTGCGCAATCGTCAGAGAGCACGCAGCTTCCTTCAGGTGTGCAAATTGGTACCGGTGTGCGAGTGATTGGTACCACCAAAGAATTTACTAATGGCAGTATAGAAATCACTGAGCAACCTTTGGATTTGGCTATCGTGGGTAGAGGTTTTTTTCAAGTCTTACTACCCGATGGTAGTGAGGGTTATACTCGTAATGGTCAGTTTCAAATTAACTCCGAAGGTGCCTTAGTTAATGCTAGAGGCTACCCAATACAGCCAGGTATTACTATTCCCGATAATGCACAGTCCATAACCGTGAGTAGTGATGGCATCGTTGAGGCCACTGTATTTGGTCAAGCAGCACCGCAAGGATTAGGGACATTAACGGTCACCAACTTTGTTAATCCAGCGGGTTTACAGGCGATAGGGACTAACCTGTATTTAGAAACTAGCGCTAGCGGAGCTCCTCTTTCAGGTACGCCCGGCACCGATGGTATTGGCAGTATCGAACAAGGCGCTTTAGAAAATTCCAATGTCGATACGGTTGAAGAACTGGTCAACATGATTACCACCCAGCGAACCTATGAGATGAACTCAAAAGTTATATCAACCGCGGATAAAATGCTGCAGTTTGTTGCTCAAAATTTATAAACAGGTTTTAAAAAGGTTGTTTGCCATGTGTGTTTTGGTTACTTACTTAAAAATTGCGCTTATCTGTGTGATAGTTCAAACGCTCACGGCTTGCATTGTTGCTGACCCCGAGCCTAATGACCCAGAGTATGCGCCGGTGATGAGTAATCACTCTCAAGAGTATAAGCAGGTAACTAACGGTAGCTTGTATCAGGCGGGTTACTCCGGCTCATTATTCGCCGACAAGCGTGCATCAAGAGTAGGCGATATATTAACTATTATGCTCGACGAAAGTACCAGCTCTTCTAAAACGTCAGAAACAGAAATCAAGAAAGAGAGTGAAGTTTCATTCAATGCCGGTACCTTGCTTGGTCGTACTTTTACCAATAATGGTAGTGAAATAATGTCAGCAAATGTGACTCAAGATCGTCAATTTAAAGGTGATGGTGGGAGCGACCAAAGTAATCGATTACAGGGCAGCATTACTGTGACGGTTGCGGCTGTAATGCCAAATGGTTTGCTTGCTATTCGCGGCGAAAAGTGGATGACTTTAAATCGAGGACATGAATTTATTCGTATTAAAGGTTTGGTTAGGCAAGAAGATATAAGCCCAGATAACACTGTTTCTTCTAGAAAATTGGCAGATGCTCGTATCACATATAGCGGTACAGGTGAAATTGCCGATGCAGGTAAACAAGGTTGGTTATCACAGTTCTTTAATTCTAAATGGTGGCTTTTTTAATTGAGTTTGACGGCAATCAATGTGAGAAAAAAATGAAAGTAGTAGCACCCTATTTATTAGTGATCATTATTTTTTGGGCTCAGTCATTATGTGCTGAACGCTTAAAAGATATTACCAGCTTAGCTGGGGTAAGAGACAACCCATTAATTGGCTATGGTCTAGTTGTAGGTTTAGACGGAACCGGTGATAAAACTACGCAGGCGCCATTTACCGCACAATCGTTCAAATCGATGTTGGGAAAGCTGGGTATCAATATACCCGCAGGTCAAAGTTTTCAATTAAAAAATGTGGCAGCAGTAACCATCCATGCCAATTTACCCGCGTTTGCTAAACCGGGCCAAAAAATTGATGTATCAGTAGCGTCAATTGCTAACTCGAAAAGTTTACGTGGTGGTAGCTTGTTGATGGCTCCTCTTAAAGGTATTGATGGCAAAATTTACGCTATTGCCCAAGGTGAATTGGTGATAGGTGGTTTTGGTGGTGAAGGCAGAGATGGCTCAAAGGTCACGATTAATATTCCCAGTTCTGGTCGAATTCCAAACGGTGCCATCGTTGAGAAGGCTATTGTTAACAGTTTTACTCAGGGCGATCATTTGATTTTTAATCTTAATCGAGCTGATTTTACGACCGCCAGAAGAGTTGCTGAGAATATTAATGAATTGCTAGGGCCCAATATTGCCAGAGCTTTAGATGCTTCCTCGGTAAGAGTAACCGCGCCTATGGATATGGACCAACGTGTTTCCTATATGTCGTTGCTAGAAAATATCAGGGTGCAACCTGGTGAAGTTGCAGCAAGAGTGGTGATTAATTCTAAAACCGGAACGATTGTGGTAGGTAAGCATGTAACCGTTGCGCCTAGTGCTGTTACTCACGGAAGCTTAACGGTGACCGTGACAGAAGGTAATAATGTGACCCAGCCTAACCCTTTTGGGGAGGGTGAGACTGTGGTCGTTCCTGAAACAGCTGAAGTGACTATCACACAAGAAAACAACAAAATGTTCGAGTTTAAAAAGTCGACCACGCTCGCTCAAATTGTCAGAGCGGTCAATGAAGTCGGTGCGGCGCCCGGAGATTTAATGGCTATTTTAGAAGCCCTGAAGCAAGCCGGTGCGCTTGAAGCTGACCTGATAGTAATTTAACGGTATTCATGATGATTGAGTCTAACGCATTACATAGAACGACCTCTAGCGACGCGTATACGGATTTGTCGAGTTTAAACTCGATCCGTTCATTGGCAAAAACGGATAAAAATGCAGCCCTAGGTGAAGTGGCCAAGCAGTTTGAATCTATGCTAGTGCGAATGATGATGAAAAGCATGCGCGAGGCTAATGCTGTGTTTGCCGAGGGTAATATGTTAGCTAGCCCATCATCAGATATGTATCAGCAAATGTATGACGATCAGTTGGCGGTGTCGCTTACCAAAGGTAAAGGTATGGGGCTTGGTGACGTTATGGTTAGGCAATTACAGCAGCGATTTGGTGAAGAAGAAAAATCAGCGACTGAGCGACCTAATACTTTAATGATGGGTGAGAAAACGCCTTTAGCCACAGAAAAAGCTTCATCCATTGAGCGTTTAGTAACGCTTAAGGCTTCTGTTGTTGATAGTGAGCCCGAGGAAGTGAGCGTAATTATACAAAAACAACCAATAAAATTTGATGGGTCAGTAAGCGATTTTGTTAGCAAAGTTTATGACATGGCTCAGCAGGCAGCAGAGAAATTAAATGTCAACGCAAAAACATTATTAGCACAGGCGGGGCTGGAAACGGGTTGGGGTAAAAAAGTGATTACCTCCAGTTCAGGTGAGAGCAGTTTAAATCTCTTTAATATAAAGGCCGGAAAAGATTGGCAGGGTGAATCCGTTACCGTTTCAACCTTAGAATTTGAAAATAATCTGCCTATAAAACAGCAGGCAGATTTCAGGTCGTATTCTTCGATACAGCAAAGCTTTGATGACTATGTTGATTTTGTTATGGGCAGGGGCCGGTATGAAAAAGCTTTGGCGGCTAATGGTGATGAGCAATATATTAAAGAAATAGCGGCTGCTGGCTATGCCACAGACCCTGAGTATGCCAATAAAGTATGGCGTATTGCTAACAGCGAATCGATGCAGCAAGCGCTAGCATCTATAGAGGTTAATTAAAATGGCCTCGTTATTAAGTATTGGTGTTAGTGGCTTAAGCGCCAGCCAAACGGCTTTACAGGTTACCGGTAATAATATTGCTAATGCCGATGTTGAAGGTTATAGCCGTCAGCGCGCAGAAATTGAAACCCGGCCTGAGTTTTTTGAAGGTGTAGGCTTTATTGGCTCAGGAGCCGCTGTTGCCGATATTTCTAGAATTGTTGAAAGTTTTATAATTACCCAGCTGCAGGCAGATACCGCAACCTTTAATCGCCTCAATACGTTTGTGACCAGCATCGAAGAAATGGATACCTTATTGGCTGATGGTTTTAGTGGTTTGAGCCCGACTTTAGATAGTTTGTTTTCAGATATAGAGGCAGGCTCACAAGACCCCACTTCAATGCCGGCTAGGCAGCTAGTGCTAAGTGATCTGGAGGGTTTTGTCGAGCGATTACATACCTTGTATGGCCGCTTACAAAGTCAACAAACATCGATCAACCAACAGATTGGTTCTTTTACGGGTCAAGTTAGCTCATTGGCAGAGGGTATTGCTAATTTAAATCAATCTATCATCGAAGAAACATCTAGAGGGCAAGGTTTACCCAATGAGTTATTGGATAAAAGAGATGGTTTAATTAAAGATCTTTCAGAACTGGTGTCTGTGACAACGGTTGCAGACTCATCAGGGTCTACGTCTATATTTGTGGGAAGCGGCCAAGCCTTGGTGCTGGGTACCGACTTCAACGCTTTAGGGACATCGAGTAGTACTAGAAATGTGGGCCAATTAGAAATTAATGTGACGGGTTTTTCTGGTACGCAGCAGATAACAGATCTTATTTCAGGTGGAAGGATAGGGGGGTTACTTGATTACCAGAGGGATACTTTAGCCGGTATTAATAACTCTCTGGGTAGAATTTCATTAGCCGTTGCTGACAGTATGAACCAGCAAAATCAGCTGGGTATTGATTTAGAGGGAAATTTTGGTGCCGATATATTTGTCGATATCAATACGACGGCGCTCACTCAGAGCCGGGTGCTAGCTGATACCGCTAACGTCGGTGCGGCGGCAGTCACTTTATCGATTAGTGATGTTAATCAACTAACAACGAGTGATTATTTTATTGATTTCAGTGGTACTGGTTCTACTTATCAAATTGTTAGGGGCACAGATGATGCAGTGGTGAGCTCGGGCGTTATTGGTGGTTTTCCTGTCACGATAAATGTTGATGGCTTTGACCTCACTATTGCAACGATACCCACGGCGGGTGATAAATATTATCTCAACCCAACCAAGACAGCCGCGCAAGATATTGCGTTAGATATCACCCGGCCGCAGGAATTAGCTTATGCCTCGCCGATAGTGACAGGTGCTGGTTTGGGTAATACCGGTAATGGCATCGTGTCAGGAGGTAATGTGCTGAATGTTACAGGTGCGGCATTAACTGATATTACAACACCAGTTACCATTAGATTCACAACAACATCAACCTATGATGTTTTTAATACATCAACGGGTGCGGCCATTAGTGTAGCTAATGCTTTTATACCCAACTCGGTCAATACATATACCTCGCCCAACGGTGGCTACGAAATCGATTTAGATGGTGCGCCGGCTTTAGGTGATGAGTTTACGGTTGATTATAATACAACGGGTATTTCTGATAACCGTAATGCGATAGCGCTGGGTGCTTTGCGTACTACGAATACGTTAGATAATGGCTCACTAAATTTTGAAGATGCCTATGGCCGATTATTGGAAGAGCTAGGGGCTAAAACCTCGCAGGCGAGAATTAGTCGTGACGCGTCAGAGACATTAATGTTTCAATCACAAAAAAATCGTAATGCAGTATCGGGTGTTAACTTAGATGAAGAAGCGGCAAACTTAATCAAGTTTGAGCAGGCCTATAATGCCTCGGCTCGTCTTATTACAGTCGCACAACAAATTTTTGATACACTATTATCTGCATTTAGATAGCTGAGGGAAAAACGATGAGGCTGTCATATTTACAAGGTTTTAACCAAAGTTTAAATAGTATGCTGCGCATACAAGAACAAAGCTTTGAAACGCAAAACCAAATTTCTACTGGCAAGCGTATAACGACTCCTGCTGATGACCCCGTGGGTGCTGCAAAGATAATCCAGTTAGATCAAGAGCAATCTCAGTTAGAGCAATTTCAAAAAAACATTGATTTTTCTGAAAGTCGTTTACAGATTGAAGAGGTTAGGCTGTCTTCTTTTAATGATCTGTTAATTCGCGTGAAAGAATTAACCTTACAGGCGTCAAATGGCACAGTAGCTTTTCAAGAGCGTCAATCTCTTGCTGCTGAGTTGGACACGCGTTTGGATGAGTTGGTTTCACTGGCTAATAGTCAAGATGCTAACGGGGAATATATATTTTCTGGATTCCAGGGTGGAACTATTCCATTTGTTCAAAATTCGGCTGGTAATTATATTTATCAGGGGGATGAGGGTCAGCGAAAAGTAACGGTGGCCAATGGTACTACGGTGCCTGTGAGTGACAGCGGTAGAGATATATTTGAAAATATTCAGTCTGCAGATAATACGTTTTTTACAAACACCACAAGTGCCGGTGCGGTCGTTACTTCTGAGACGGTTACTAATCAGGCGACGTATGATGCTAGTTATCCTCTTGATTATGTGATTAATTTCACGGGGGCTGCCACCTTTGATGTAAACGATGAAAATGGTGTGCCTATTCTCGTTGCCCAAGCTTATACCTCGGGTTCGCCAATAACGTTTAATGGTGCTGAGGTGACAATTACAGGTGTGCCGGCTATTGGTGATGATTTTTTTGTGGAGTCGTCAGAAAAACAAAGCATAATGACTTCGTTGTCCAATTTAATTGATGGTTTGAGAACGTTTACGGACTCCCCCGCTGATAGGGTGTTGTTGGAGCAGTTAACCTCAGGCTCACTCGATAATTTTGCTTTTGCAGAAGAAAATTTAGCCACTGTTTGGGCTGAGGTCGGTGCCAGGCTTAATACGGTAGAGAGTGTTCGGTCCTTACATGACGGTATTTCTGTACTCAATGAGGAATTATTGTCTGATATTCGTGATCTTGACTATGCTGAAGCGATTAGCCGTTTAAGCCTAGAAAGCTTTATTTTAGAGGCCTCTCAGCAAACATTTAGTCGGGTAAGCTCATTGTCTTTGTTTAACTTCTTATAGTTATTGATGGATGCTAGTTTATTTATTTATATTAAGCGTAAAGTGTTTTTTACTGCAATCGATCGAGCTTGTTGGATAAGATCGTTGTTTTTAAAGTGATCACTTAAATGATGATGATAAAAGAAAGCGGTTTCTGGACAGACGGGATAGTTATCAAAATGTTGATCGACCAGCTTTTGCCGAGATTGGCATAGACGTATAACGTTTAGCCAGTCTTTTTTAGTCGTGCATAATATAGTCCATTTTTCCGAGCGTTTAATATTTGACCAGCTGCCATAAATAGCTTGAAGATTTTTATTCGTCTTTGAATATTTTGAGTCAGCAGTGCTCATGGATTAAACGCTTTTTTGTTCTGACACAGTCAACTGTATGAGCTGATTATTTTCATCTAGCACATACTGTAATCTTCGTTTTATGGTTTGAAAATAGCTTTTAACTGAGGGGCTGGCTGGCTGGGCGCCAATAATGTCATCTGCTTCGTTGCCTTGGCTTAACTGTCCAATCATGATTTGGTGCTTAATGGTGACAAAATGCTTACTCATGGATTGTTCCTTTGTTTGGAAGGCTCCTTAGTGGAGTTACATTTTTTTGTTTAGGGCTGCGTTTCCCATAATGGCTATCAGATTGCTAATACCGTTCAATACTTTATCGGCTGAACGGGGTAAAACTTGAGGGGTAAATTAATAGAGGTGCGCTTAACTGATCTGTTGTATAAACTCTGTCAGCTCTACGTCTAAATAGTCGGCCATGGATAGCCAATCTTGTCGTTCTTGAGTTTTCAGAATATCAGACAGTATAGGTTGAAGTTCTGTGAATTTTCTTTGGGTGATATTAGTAGACAGCGTAGAGAGCTGATTGATTAATTCAATAATGTCATCACTCATTTCTATGTGTTTTGCTAATCGCAAAGCATTGGCAATAGATTGAGCGTGTTTAATGATTTCGTGGTTATCCCCTGTCATTTTTTTCTGCATATTCCGTGCCTGCAATGTTTGCGCCTTCGCGACTAGAATTATAAAAGTTTATATGAGAGTGCTTGGCGATGTAACTTTCTAAAATACAAAGATAACTTCTAAAATTAGGGACTGTAGATACCGGTTGTTTGTAGCCATTTAGAATACTACATTGGTCTTTATTCATCGCAAGGTCTAGTTCTTGGTCGTGCCAAACTGCGTGGGTTTTATCGTTTGGAAATGAAAAGTCACAGCCAAAAAATGTGATAGAGGAGGCTCCTAGCTGTACAGCCAAATCGGTTGCCGGGTGTATAACGCTACCACCTACATAGAGCCGCTCCTTGATCTGTTGATGACAGATCTCATCGTAAAGAGGGCTAGAGGAGTATGCTGTATATCGAGGCCCTTGCCAGCTGGATACGGCGCAATGACCGATGCACGGGAAGTAAACTAATTTTATATCTTGTTGATATTTAGCTTTTAAATGTCTTGCCTCTATTTCATGGTCGATACTGACTGCAATGTCAGGTGTGATGCAGTAGGTTGCTAAGGCTTTTAGTGCGGTATCGACGGCGATGATAATGGTGTTTTTATTTTTTCTCGCCTCAATAATTAATGGGTAAGTGATTTCTAAAGACGGCCCCGAGCCAACAATAAGTACATGGCAGTCGGGTTGACGATTAAATAATTCACTTACATTATGGTCTTGGTTAATAAATAATCGATTCTCGTTAATGTTTTGAATAACTTCAGGTGGTAGGCTTTGATGTTGTTTATAAATAAATTTCTGTTGTATTTCTGTGCTTAAGTGGTCGCATAATTTTGCATTATTTTGATCAGCCAACTTTAACTCTGGAGTAATGACAATAAAAGGTTTTTCAATTTTTGTTGAATTATCTTGGCTGATTAATTCTACGCGGGGGTCAGATAACCAATCACCTTGGCTTGTATGCTGTAAAATTAAAGTAAATATTTTCTGGTTAAGAATAAAAACCCTAAGTAAGCTAATTTTTTTATTGCTGAGTAGCTCGCGCTGTAAGTCACCTAGGCCAGTGCCATAAATATTAACGAGTTCTGGGTCGCCTTGGCATTGCGAAGCCAGAAGTTGCGCTTCTTTTTTTCTGTTGTGTCGGCTGCTCAGCTGAATGTTGTTGATACTTATTGTTTGCTCTAAGCCTTCAACTAGGCTTGCGTTAAGCGTGGAGGTTTCTTGAGTTTTTAGCTGATTGCTTAGCTTAGGCCAGCGACGTTCAATAACGGTAATGTTGTGGTTGAAATCTTCAGTCACGCTAGGATTGCCAATAGAGAATTATTTTTAGGTGTCTTTTGTTGTTCGTTTTGTTATTTCGCGGGCGGCTTTAAACAGTTATTGTTTACTAATGTCGTTATAGGCTTTTGTGCCTGAAAGGCTTTTTTTGATTTTTTTGATTTCTTCGGCAACAGTGTCTTTGATTTCGCTGCTGGTTTTGATTAATCTGATGTTGGTTTTTTCAAATTGTTCAATGGCAAGTGGTGCTATGTCGGGGTGCTGTTGAGTGAGCTTTAGAAAATCTATATTTTGAATTAACGAGAGTCTTCCGTCAGCGATACTATTCGCTAAATCTGAATCGCCGTCTTTTAATGAGTCCATAATTTTTTCGCTGAGTGCAATGGCCTTGTGCAAAGCTATGAGGTGTTCACTTTTTTTCATGGTAGGTGTTGAGCTGCCTGGTTTAGTATCAATGTCTATCAACTAA
>JBNMPS010000034.1:0-20766 GCA_051277005.1 Pseudohongiellaceae bacterium | reverse complement strand
TCTTTTGGTGGTTCTGGCTCAGGCTCATAATCATCAAGTTCAAACATCATCCCCTGTCCATTCTCTCGGGCATAAATACCTAGTACCGCAGACATCGGCGCATATATATCCATGGGGACTCCACCAAACCGACCGCTAAACGTCATCGACTCATTACTTAACAGCAAATCCCTCACCGCACTAGGAGACACATTTAAAACGATTTGACCGTTTTTAATATGCTCCATTGGAACCAAAACTGTCTCATCCAGTGCGTTCACTAAAATATAGGGGGTGGAGTCATTATCGAGTATCCACTCATACAACGCCCTCACCATATAGGGGCGGCTATTGGTCATTGCCGGAGGTTTTGTGCTCATAATAATTCTTCTAGTTAAACCGCAACTTACACTAGCTTATATTGGCTATAAAAAAAGGGATGTAAAACATCCCTTTTTTAAATCTATTCACTTTAGAGAGGCATCTGAATATCGCGCATTTCTTGCTCTGCTTCAGACAAGCTCTCTCGGAATGATTCACGATCAAACAAAGTGTCCATATAATCCAACAAAGGCTTAGTTTGTTTGGTTGATGGAATCTCAACACCTAATATGGGTAACCGCCACAAAATAGGCGCCATACAACAATCAACTAAGGTGAATTCCTCACTCATAAAGAAAGGCTTTTCAGCAAAAATTGGCGCAATAGCAATTAAGCTTTCACGTAATTCTTTCTGCGCTTTCTCTACCGCTTTTTGATTAGTGCCTTTAATAATGGTATCAACCATCACACACCAATCACGCTCAATACGATAAATGTATTGGCGGCTTGAGCCGCGAGCTACAGGATAGACCGGTAATAGTGGTGGATGCGGAAAACGTTCATCCAAATACTCCATCATCACCTTGTTCTCATAAAGAACAAGATCTCTATCCAACATAGTTGGTAAGCTGTTATAGGGGTTTAAATCAGCTAATTCAGCGGGCTTATCGTCACCACCTGCTTCGACAATATCTACCGTCACGCCTTTCTCGGCCAACACAATGCGAACACGATGGCTGTAATGGCAATCGCCATCTGAGTAAAAGGTCATTGATGACCGTTTGGCAACAACACCCATTTTAATTCCTTAGTTCTATCTTCAATCAAAACAATAGCCACTGAAGTGACTATTATGGCTCACTAGGTTTAGTGAATGTCCTTCCAATACTCGCGACTTAACAGGTATGTAACGATGAAAAACAAAGTAATAAACAACAGTACATAAACACCCATACGCTTACGGTCTTCAACCATAGGCTCAGCGGTGTAGGCCAAGAAATTAACTAAGTCATACATGGCCGAGTCGAATTCTTCAGGTGTCATACTACCCTCAGACACTTGCTTTAAGCGCCCACAGGGATGAAAAGGCTTACCCGTCTCTGAATCGAAAAGTAATTCTTCACCCGTTAACGGATCGCGCATCACTCCACCATTAGCCGCTAATTCAGGGCCAGGCGCACAGACTTGCATACCTTGTAGCTCTAATAATGCGTGAGGCATTCCTACATCTTTAAAGACTCTATTGTTGACGCCCCAGGGGCGGCTAGGGTCTTCATAAAAATTACGGAAATAAGTGTATAGCCAATCTGTACCGCGCGTTCTCGCCACTAGTGTTAAATCCGGTGGCGCTGCGCCAAACCACTTCTTTGACAAGTCTTCTGGCGCAGAATTGTACATCAAGTCGCCAATTCTAGCCTGATTGTCAAATTTTAAGTTCTCTTCAAAAATATCTAAAGGCACACCAAGATCCGTAGCGGTACGTTCGTAACGAGCATACTTTAGCGAATGACAACTCATGCAATTGTTCATGTAGTGCTTGGCACCACTTTGCAGAGAAGCTTTGTTAGTTGCATCAACCGTAATATCATCACACATCACCGTGCCGCAGTTAAAAGCCGATTCAGCGCCTACTGCTTTTAACGGTAATACCACAAGCAATGCGATAGCAATCAGCACACCTATCGCTTTCCATGCCCCCATACCACCATTCATCGTAACGCGTTCGGGTACTGGCAAAGTCTTCTCTCTCGATGTCCAGATAGGCATAAAGATAAAATACGAGAAGTAGAGGATCGAGCATACCTGGGCTAAAAACGTCCGCGCTGGTGTTGGCGCTTTCACACCCAATACACCAAGAATAATAAACGACGCAGTAAATAGACCTAACGCTATTTTGCTGATATTACCTTTATAGCGAATTGACTTAACCGGGCTGCGATCAACCCAAGGTAATATAAACAAGATAGCAACCGAAGAGCCAAAGGCGACAAAGCCTAATAACTTATCGGGCACAGCTCGCAATACTGAGTAGAACGGCGTGAAGTACCAAACAGGGGCAATATGCTCTGGTGTTTTCAAGCCATTGGCAATTTCAAAGTTGGCATGTTCTATAAAGTAACCACCCATTTCTGGCGCAAAGAAAACAATCAAAGCAAAAGCAAACAAGAACACCGCTACCGCTGGTAAATCGTGCACCGTGTAGTAAGGGTGGAAAGGGATTCCGTCTTTAGGAATACCGTTCTCGTCTTTGTTCTTCTTAATATCGACACCGTCGGGGTTGTTAGAACCCACTTCGTGTAATGCTAATAAGTGAAGAACCACCAAGCCTAATAATACGATAGGCAAAGCCACAACGTGTAAGGCAAAGAATCTGTTTAGGGTAATACCTGAAATCAGGAAGTCACCACGAATCCATTGAACGATCTCATCGCCCACAAGAGGGATAGCACCAAACAACGAGATAATAACCTGCGCACCCCAGTATGACATTTGGCCCCAAGGTAATACGTAACCTACGAATGCTTCAGCCATTAATACCAGGAAGATGAACATACCGAACAACCAAACCAATTCACGTGGTTTTTGGTATGAACCGTAAATTAAAGCGCGAAACATATGCAGATAAACCACCACAAAAAACGCCGATGCGCCGGTGGAATGCATATAACGAATAAGCCAGCCGAAATCGACATCACGCATGATGTATTCAACGGAGTTAAACGCATTTTCAGAACTCGGATTATAGCTCATGGTAAGCCAAATACCGGTTAACAATTGGTTCACTAAAACTAAGAGTGATAAAACACCAAAGTAATACCAAAAGTTAAAATTCTTCGGGGCATAGTAACTGCCCATGTGGGTATCCCACGCACGCATAATAGGCAAACGTGCATCAACCCAGTCTCTTAAACCTACTAACAGATTGATCATTACGTGGCCTCCTGATCTACGCCAATAACAATGACGCTATCGCTCTCATATGAATAAGGTGGAACGAGTAAATTCGCAGAAGCCGGAACACCCTGATAAACACGGCCTGACAAATCAAACTTTGAACCGTGACAAGGGCAGAAAAAGCCACCAATCCAGCCGTCTCCAGCACCCGCAAAGGCACTTGGTCCAACTTCAGGCTGATACTTAGGCGCACAACCTAGGTGAGTACATAGGCCAACCAAGACCAATAACTCATCTTTAATTGAACGAGATAGCTTGCCTACATATTCTGGTTGCTGATCAACATTGCTTGAATCTGGATCTTTAAGATTACCCGCTAGACCCTCTAACGCAGCCAAGGTTTCAGCTGAGCGGCGTACCACATAGACTGGTTTACCGCGCCATTCAACAACCCTCATTTCGCCGGGCTCTAAACGACTAATATCAAACTTAACCGGAGCACCTGCCGCTTTGGCTTTGGCACTGGGATTCCAAGAACCCACAAAAGGTACAGCAACACCGACAGCCCCAGCCGCACCGACTACCGAAGTAGCAGCGGTTAAGAAGCGTCGCCGCGTAGTGTTAACGCCGTCATGACTCATGACGTAATCCCCCTAAAACTAGCGTTTAAAGACCTATTAGCTAGGCAATGAATAATTTATTATTAGCAGCCGCATAGTAAAGATATTGACGCGCGCTGACAAGAATTAACCCCACAACATGGCCGGGTTTACAGATTTTTTTTCAAATCACATCAAAAATCTAGGCCATTTACCGCGCCGATGAAAGCATACACAAATAAACAGCCATAAAAAAACGCCCAGATTGACACAATCACAGGCGTTTCTTTCAGGAGTAAAACACTCCCACAACAAGCAGCAACAATTAACGCTTAGAGAATTGTGGCTTCTTACGTGCCTTGCGTAGGCCAACTTTCTTGCGCTCAACTTCACGAGCATCACGCGTCACATAACCCGCTGCACGCAGCTGACCACGTAGACCTTCGTCATACTCCATAAGAGCACGAGTAATACCGTGACGAATAGCACCGGCTTGGCCGAAGCTACCACCACCAGCAACGGTGATGTTTAAATCGAACTTGTCGGTCATTTCAACCAAATTAAGTGGTTGACGCACGATCATACGTGCAACTTCACGACCAAAGTATTCATCTAAAGTGCGCTTGTTGATGGTGATTTCACCAGCACCAGACTTTAGGAATACACGAGCGCTAGACGTTTTACGACGTCCGGTACCATAGTATTGAGTAGCTGACATAATTGCGTTCCGTTATATGTTCAATGCTTGTGGCTGCTGCGAAGCATGTGGATGCTCAGCGCCAGCGTACACTTTAAGTTTTCTGAACATGTCACGACCTAACGGGTTACGAGGCAACATGCCTTTAACCGCGTTTTGGAGAACACGCTCAGGAGCTTTATCAATCAACTTCTCGAAGCTAATAGACTTCAAGTTACCGATATAGCCGGTGTGGTGATAATACATTTTATCCGCTGCTTTATTGCCAGTAACTTGTACTTTTTCGGCATTAACAACAACGATATAATCGCCAGTATCTACGTGCGGGGTGTATTCCGCTTTATGTTTACCACGTAGGCGGTGAGCGATCTCAGAGGCTAAACGACCTAAGGTCTTGCCATCTGCATCTACTACAAACCAATCACGTGTTACTGACTCAGGTTTTGCGCTGAAAGTCTTCATTCTATACCTGCCCCTGGGGCCCGTTCCTACAAAGAGCGCGAATACTACAGAAACCCCTGGGGGTTTTCAAGCCTTATTCATGCTATTTGCTATGTTAAGTAAGTATCCACATTTACCCTGCTACGGCCTATGCTCCGAAGCCAAATAATCGTGGGATTGCATCTCTAATAAGCGGCTTTGGGTACGCTCAAACTCAAAGTCCAAGCGACCTCCAGCGTAAAGCTGCTCTAGTGCTACCTCTGCAGCCAGCACCAACTTGACATTTCTGTCGTAAAACTCATCAACCATACTAATAAAGCGCCTAGCCTGGTCATCGTTAGAGCTCCCTAACTGCGGGACATTACCAATCAAAACCGCATGAAACTCTCGCGCCAATTCAATATAGTCATTTTGGCTACGCGGGCCACCACAAAGCTCAGCAAACTCAAACCAAGCCACATCGTCAGAGAGACTACGAGCCTTGATCATTCGATCATTTATCTCTAAGTCGAAATCTTTCTGCACATGCAGATCATCAGGGTTTAGCTGATCAAAAGAGCCCTGTAAGCTTTCATCAGCCGCCGCATCCAATGGACTGTGATACAACTCGGCCTGCTCCAGCGTGCGCAGACGGTAATCTACACCGCCATCAACATTCACCACTCGGGTATGTTTATTCAACATCGCAATAGCGGGCAAAAAACGGCTGCGCTGCAAACCGTCTTTATATAAGCCGTCAGGTATGATGTTTGATGTCGCAACCAGACTCACACCATAATCGAACAACAGCTCAAACAAACCACCCAGAATCATGGCGTCGGTTATATCCGACACAAAAAACTCATCGAAGCAGATCACTCGCGCCTCACCGGCAATGCGCCTAGCAACTATTTGCAAGGGGTTCTTTTGGCCCTGCAACTCGTTAAGGTCACAATGGACCCTACGCATAAAACGATGAAAGTGCGCTCGTATTTTGCGTTCAAAGGGCAGCGCATCGTAAAAGGCGTCCATCAGGTAAGTTTTACCTCGGCCGACACCCCCCCAAAAATACAAGCCTTTAACCGCCGCCTCATCAGTTTGGCGACCTAAGGCCGACAACAGCCTAGCTTTTAAATCCCGCCTGCCTCGACCGGCCTCAGCCTCAACCAAACGCTCATACAGCCGCTGCAACAACTCCACCGCTTGCTCTTGCGCAACGTCATGTGAAAAATCGTCTTTTTGAAGATCCGCTTGATAGCGCTCTCTTGGAGATAAATTTTTTGCCATTGTCACAAACAGGTTTTTTTGAGCTAGGTTGTTTTTGAGTTAGATTATTTTTGGGCCACTTTAGTGGCGGCAACTTTACAGAGATAAGCCATGGGTAGCAACCGCCATATCACTTACAACAGCCACCGAAGAAAGCTAAGATTTTTGCCGCTTTTGCCAAATTCACGGTTATACTCAACACATGGTTTAGAACCCTATAATTAAATAGCCACCACACACTATGATAAGAACGTCAGGAGAGCAAAGTGTATCCACTAAGCGTAGTACTCACCTTAACCCTAGCAGGCCTCATTGCAGGCATCTTTATAGGCATTTTTTTTAACCAACGCAAAGGCAAGCAAAGTCTTCGCCAGGCAGACTTAGAAAGACAAGTTCAGGACATGCAACAACAACAACAGGGCTACCAAGAAGAAGTAGGCAATCACTTTCAGCAAACAGCCGAGCTGCTCAACCAACTCACTGATAGCTACAAAGATGTGCACACTCACCTCTCCAAAGGCGCACACCTGCTAGCTGACGCCAACACTAGCGCCAGCATCAAAACACTTGGGGCTGACAGCCCCCAGAACGAAGAAAACGAAAACACCTCAATCAACCCACCTTTAGATTACGCTGACTCCAGCGGCACGCTCAGCGAAGACTGGGGCATAAAAAAAGCGGCCATGGCTGAAGAGCGAAACGAATCAGGATTTCCCAACAGCCCAGCGTAATACGCTATTTAAAGCCGGCCAACAGCCGGTTTTCTAGCGCTCCTTTACACGCAACCCAACTCAACACTCGACATTACACCACTTATACCCGCGGTAAATATTTACCCACCAGTGTCAGTAAATCTTGCCAATCTATAGGCTTGGTTATGTAATCGTTCATACCGGCAACTTTTGCCGCTTTAAAATCTTGCTTCATGGCATTTCCGAAAGCCCGCAAATCACCAACTTATCGTAACCTTTTGCCCTTAGCTGCCGAGTCGCCTCATAGCCATCCATCACCGGCATTTGAATATCCATAAACACTAAATCGTATTGCGGCTTATCCAACACCTTAGTCACGGCCTGCTCACCATCGGCTACCACATCAAAGCTTAAGCCCATATCCGACAGCATATCCCCCACCACCATTTGGTTAATGCGGTTATCTTCAACAATTAACACATGGCCTTTAAATTGCGGCTCGCTTTCAGCATTGAGCGCACTATCATCACTCTCTGCACCCACCACCACTACCTGACCCTCAAGTACCCGCTTAAAAAAACGACCCAACTCGCAGTGTGAAAATGGGTGAGCTAATACCGGCACTGCCCACTGTTTTTTTAAAGCGCTATTCACTCCGCCTGGCTGCATATCGGTCACCAAACCCAAGCGAGAACCCGATTGAAGCAACCGATTGATCACCGCCGATTGACTGCTAATAAGATCAATACTGGGCGCATCAAAAATAATGATTTGCTCAGCCTCAACATCATTGGCAGCAACTCGCTCAAACGCCTCAAAACTCATCGTTTGATAATTGATACCGCAGCTTTCAAAATCAACAGCTGGTAAAAAGTATTGCCCTGTAACATAAATAACGTTCGGGTAATGGCTCAGCTCATCCTTTATATAACGTGCGCCTTCCACTTCATCTATATCGACCGCCACGGCAAAACAAATACCCTGCCCCTCAACAGACTCAGCCGTAGCCTGCCCCCCCCATCAACTCTGAAAGCTGCCTTACAATAGCCAAACCCAGACCTGTTCCTCCAAACTTTCTGCTCGTAGAGCCATCCGCCTGAGTAAAAGCGTCAAACACTGTACCAAGCTGCGACTCATTCATACCGATACCGGTATCAGACACAGTCACCCGCAAACGCGGCTGAACGGTCACTTTCTTTAGGGTAAAAATAAACCACTACATCAATCGAACCATGCTGGGTAAATTTAACGGCATTACTACAAAGGTTAAGTAATATCTGACTAATACGAAGGGGGTCGCCAACCATCAAAGAAGGGATAGGCGTACTGGAGCTAATTCTGAAATTTAGCTTTTTTTCATTAGCCCTCAAGTAGTTTGCTGAAATAATATTGTCCAGCACGTCATTTAAAGAAAACTCAACACATTCAATATCCAGCTTACCTGCATCAATTTTTGAAAAATCTAAAATATCATTAATAACACCCATCATGATTTGACCGGAGTAAGCAATTTTATCTAAATAGTTCTTCTGCTTTTCATCCAGATTTGTTTTTGACGCTAACTGTACCAAACCAATAATACCATTCATAGGAGTCCGTATTTTATGGCTCATATTGGCTAAAAATATACTTTTTGACGCTGCCGCCTGCTCAGCCCTTTCCTTCTCTACTGCCAACTTACCATTTAGCAATTCTTGTATGGCATTCATCTTTTCGGCTCTATTTAAAAGCTCGGATGTTTGCTTATTTTTGTTATGAAATATATTTGCAGCGTTAGCTAAATCGCCAATCTCGTCGTCACGCATCATATAAGGAACTTCTTTTATATCCCCATCAACAGACAACGACCTAAAAACGGATGCCAGGTTTTTAACTGGAATAATAATTCGCACACTTAAAAACAATGCCCCAAAAAATGCCAGAAGCACTGACACACCCGAAATGACATCCCCTCGTAACTGGGCCTTTGAAGATTCTTCCGCTATTTCTTTATTGCTTAGCACTTACTCATCGGTAACGAGCCTGGTCATTTCTTTAGTTAAATATAAAAACTCATTTGCTGAGCCAGCCATAACAACATTCACTAAAAAAACATAGCCTCTAATGACTTGGGTCAATCGACGAAAATCTCGCTTTATTTTGCCGACAATAGCTTTGACTTTATCATCATCTGTCGCGTTTTCAGCCAAGGTTATATTAACCTTAAACTTATCGACCGACTCATAACTATGTAATAACAAATATTCCATGACATAACGATGAGCTACAGCGGCGAAATAACTAACATCTTCTTTTTTATGCCCTGATGAAGTAATATTTATCGCCTGTAATAGTTGATCGAAACCGCCTTCGACACCCTCTTTATATATCGCCTCTCTCCGCCCTCTACCCTCGACAACACTGGCAAAGTTTTCCTTGCAGTCCTTAAGGTGTAGTCGCATTCGTTTAATCAAATCGATATAATTTTCTTTATTGCCTTTCTCCTGAACATTTAATTCAACTTATTTAACTTATCATTTAAGCTTGCCATTAAACCTTTAAACAGCCGAATCACTCGCTGCACCTTTATAAATAAGCACATTACACTGCAAATCAATAACGTCATGCTCCAGCTGATGCATAAGATCAACATCAGTGACCGATTTACTGGCTAAGCGCTGATTATCAATCAGTTGCCCTTCGATCAGACGTGAAAAAACAGCCTGCATCAGTAAAATCAAAACTAAGCTAGCAATAACTAAAAGAATTTGTACCTGTAAGGAACGAAACATAAATCAATCCAAATTTATGAGCTAATAAACTCATACCACTTTTGAAGACTGTAATCGTAGGTATCCATCACCGTATTCCACACCGCCACGTCACTAAAACGCTTTTCATAGCTACCACCTCTTCGAACCTCGCCGATTTTCACCGACACCTTGCCATCGGTTCCTTTCAAGGGCATAGCTACGGGCTTGCCTTGATACCAATAACCCCACTCTTCTTGGCTTAAGTAACTTTTAGAACGCTGCGGATTAGAAATATAATAACCCTGCCTTGCGATAAACGCTCCAGGCCAACCCAACAACCACCAGTTCATATAATCGTAAGCGGCGTCCTTTTGCTTACCCTCAGAAGCAGAAGATAAACACATCACCCCATGCCAGCCTCGATAACCCTCTTTAGGCGCAGCATACGTTACAGGCACATTTTTGCCATTCAATGCAGAAACCGCAGGTGAAAACATGCTTTCAATAACCACGCGATCACTGGCCATAAAATCAACAGATTCCGGTACCGACGTCCAAAAACCACTAAAGTGCCCAGCTTTTTTCATCTCGATTAGTATCGCGAACAAATGGTCTAATTCTTTGCGCGTTAACGCCCCAATGTCTTTAAATTCTGCCAAGCCTTTCGCCTGGGCAGCCAACACCAAGTCAAACAAACCAATAGTCGGTGCGTTAACAATACCCACTTTACCGGCATAAGCTTCATCCAATAGCCAACCCCCAGCTTTCAGTCACATAAGGTATTCCTTTAGGGATAATACTTTTGTTGTAACCAAAGGAGTCAACATTATGAACGTAGGGTAAAAAACTAACTTTATCAGTATGTGTGGTACCCAGCTCACCATCATCCTGGGCGTGCAAGAGCTTATAAGGGGCATCACCCGCGCCATATTTTGCCTGCGGAGTCAGCTTGCCGGTTTTGGTTAAGGTATTAACCTCATCCCAATAACGTAAGCGTTTTTTTTCGATGGCCTGAATAGAGCCTGAATGCCACAACACATTAATACTGTTCGACCACTGCTCGTACAAATCAAACGACCGTGGCGACATAGACGCCTTTTGTAATACTGCTGCACTACCACCGGGGCTAAACTCAATATCGATGCCCAAATCAGCCATAGCTTTCTCGCGCAACTCTTCTTGCAGAGTAACATAGGTACCCAATACGCGTAATTTAGTTTTATTTTTGGCGAACGGATCACCGCCGAGGCAACACCTAAAGCCGCAATGGCTTTAACGGTTTTACGCCGACTAAAATCAACTGATTTCTTTTCTTCTGTATTTTTCTTATCCATACACACCCCAAATGAAAGCCTACCCGATCAAATAGTCAGTCAGTTATTTAAATTGTAGCTAGCAAACAAGATTTTGCTGAGAATATACTCAAAACAAGCTTTTTCTCAGCATCAGAGGAGGGGATTACATCTAAGTTCAACAACGATAAGCGCTATTACCAGCCGCTAGAACCAACGGAATATTTAGCACCAAGTTATCGAGATTTATCTAACATCCCAAGGGGAAACCAGACTTAGTAAGGGACAGGGCGAATAGGCATTGCGCTTCAGCAGCATAAAAAACTTGTGTTACAGGCCGTTAAATATAAGACCGAGCTTATACTCACCATCAAGCAGGCTGCTAGGAGAGCAGGCTAATCACTAGTTGCGAACTGACATTAGCTTGGGCCTGTATGGCGTTACCTGTTTGACTTAACAGAGACTGCCTAAGCTGCTCACTCGCTGCCTGTGCAAAGTCAGTGTCAGTAATACGGCTACGGGAAGCGGCAATATTTTCAGCCGTGACTCGATTAGTATTGATCACTGACTCCGCACGACTGCCTATAGCACCTAAATCGCCCCTGAAGCTATCGACGGTGTTGGCCGCCGCATCTAAAGCCGCTAAGGCACTACTAGCCCCCGCAGCAGTCGACACATCAATGGCCGCAACGGGCGCGAGTGATGTTGATAGATCTTGTAGCGGTACCGCCAATGTCTCACCACCCTGAGTACCCACCTGCAAATTGAGATTGACATTATTTTTAAATAATTCAACACCATTAAAATCGGCTCTATCAATCACATCGCTGATCTCTTGTTGCAACTGGCTCACTTCCGACTGCAAGGCATTACGCTGATCCGGGCCCAACACCCCATTAGCCGCTTGCAGTGAGAGCTCGCGAATACGAGATAGATTCTCACTAATACTATTAAGCCCGCCGTCAGCCACCTGCACCAATGAAATACCATCACTGGTATTACGCGCGGTTTGATCCAGTGCAGTAAGCTCAGCCAGTAGCTGCTCAGAAATAATTAAGCCCGCCGCGTCATCTTTGGCACTATTGATTTTACTGCCAGAAGCCAAAGGCGTTAAGCCCCCCGACTCTTTTTGCGCGGCCTGCTTCAAGTTATTTAACAGTGACTGGGTTGTTGAGACATCACCAATGGTAGGCATGAAGCACCTTTTAATTGAACAAGACTTATATAATGAGTCTAACAGCAATTAACAATAAGCCGTTATATTCGTTTGTCTTGAATGGATGTTTTTTATAACCAATGTGAACATCAATCATCCCTAATCGCTTAACCAAACATTTACTTCTATAATAATTAAAAACGGTGACACCGACGGCGCCATATCCGCACCTAACAGGCTCCATAAACTTACAGCACTATTGCTTCTGCGACTTTAATTACATCGCGGCTCCATACACTAATATAGATAACGAGAATTATGACTTCATTACACAATGAATTAGATTTTTGGTTAGATGAGCAGCAAACTCAGCAAGACCCGCTTATTAAACAACATCTTCAAGAGTGGGCTGACGCTAAAAAACCTATGTAGAATTTCTGTTTGCGATCCGCCGAACTTAGCGATATCAATCTCGTTAATCGTGGCAGCGATACCGGCCATGATATGCGCGGAGCCGACCTTTACCATGCCAAACTAAAAAACTCCCATCTTTTTAAAATCAACCTTGAAAACGCCTCCCTAATGAAAGCCGATTTAACCGGCGCCAACCTGCACTGCGCCAACCTCAACAACTGCAATTTATTAGGTGCAAACTTGCCAGGGGCTAAAGTCGACAATGTTTTTTGGGGAGAAGAACTCATACAAGAAAAAAAGGCGAGAGATGCCAGAAAAAAACGTAACTATCCTCTCATGCTCGATTATCATGAGCAGGCCGAAGAAATATATCGCCATTTGCGCCTAGTATCTGAGGCCAGTGGAATGTTTGAAAGTGCCGGAGAATTTTTCTATAAAGAAATGGTGATGCGCAGACAGCAAATGAAACGGTGGAGTCTCAAGCGCGGCATATCAAAAATTGTTGATGTTTTTTGTGGCTACGGAGAAAACCCTCTACGGGTTGTTTTATTCTCACTAAGCGTCATTTTTATGACGTGCGCTTTTATACTTCTTAGTTGGTATTAATGACAACGGCACAACGATAGGCTATCAACCTCAACTATCACTTATCGAGAACATTCAACACTTACTTTCCTGCATGTATTTTAGCGTTGTTACATTCACCACCCTAGGCTATGGCGACTTAACACCTTCATCAGGGGTTTCTCGGGCATTGGCCGCGATTGAAGCCTTTGCCGGTAGCTTTACGATCGCTTTATTCGTGGTGGTCTTTGTTAAAAAAATGACGCGCTAGTACTTATTATAAACACACAAGCCAATCATTAAAAACCACACATTTATTGCCATCGACTATCAAGCGACAACAACAAAAGAACTTCTAATCCCTGCTCCCCACCGCGAACAAACAATGCGGTAGCAGCAGGAATCAGCTTAATGCTGTAGCTGTAGCTGTAGGATTAAGGCTTACTCGCCTGTTTCAGCTGAGACTTCTTCAGTTTGCTCGGCGATTTTCTCGGCGGCTTGCTTGAACTGTTCAGGATCCATAAACACAAGGTGAGCCGTCACTGACGCATCGTTAGAAAATTCTAGCGCAATCATTAGCACATTATCTTGGTCGTTTGCGCGTACCACACCCGGAATAGCGACCAGCTGCATACCCGCCTCACTGTGCATGAGCTTAATTTCTTTTTTGGCGTTTAAGTCTGCACCAATTCGATTGAGTAACCCACCCAAGGCAACACTAAATATATCGTAATTAAAACCAGGGCCTTTAAAACCAGTGTGATTCAATTTAATCTTGCAGTTCAGCTTAACTTTATCACTTTGGCGGATCTCACCAACTTCAAGTGTCTTGCCTTGCTTTAAGTCATCAAACGCTGCTTCGGCACGTTTTTCGTCATCAGAGACAAGAATCTTACCCATCACCCCACCAAAAACATCGAGCACTTGGAAAAAATTTATTTCGACTTCTTTTGCTTTCTCAGTCATTACTACAACCTCAACTTGATTTTTATTATCTAAATTAATGTATTAATATTTAAAGGAGAGATTTACTGACAACCATCAACAAACCGCTCCCTTAAAACGTTTTTTTGTACTTTCCCCATAGTATTACGCGGTAAAGCCTTAACAAAATATAGTTTTTTTGGCACTTTGAAGGCAGCCAAACAACACTTAGCTTGAGCAATAACTTCCTGCTCGGTAACGTCGCCACCCTCCAGCACAACAATGGCAGTTACCGCCTCGCCAAAGTCTTTATGCGGCAAACCAATAACGGCCGTTTCTTTTACCCCCTCAACGGCATCCAATACCCGTTCAACTTCTTTGGGGTAAACATTAAAGCCACCCGTAATCACCATATCCTTGGCTCGCCCTACAATACTAATGTAACCATCATCGCTGATTTTACCTTGGTCGCCGGTAATAAAATAACCATCTTCGGTAAATTCCTCGGCGGTTTTCTCAGGTTTACGCCAATAGCCCTTAAACACATTAGGGCCTTGCACCTGAATACTGCCAATTTCATCACACTGTGCAAAGGAGTCATTAGCCGTAACAATCCGCACTAACACTTCTGGCAAGGGGGACCCGACAGTACCGGCACGCCGCTCTCCAGCCAAGGGATTAGAGACTAACATACCTGTCTCTGTCATGCCGTATCGCTCAAGAATTTTATGGCCGGTGCGGACCTCAAAGTCTTTATGGGTCGTTGCAAGCAACGGCGCCGAGCCTGATATAAATAGACGAATACTTTGACAGGTGCTTACATCAAGCGCAGCATCGGCCAACAAGCGAGTATAAAAGGTGGGTACACCCATTAGCACACTGGCCTTGGGTAAAACCGAAGCCACTTGGGTAGCATCAAAATTAGGCTGAAACAGCATGCTAGCGCCAGCAGCCATCACACAATGGCAGGCCACGAACAAACCATGTACATGAAAGATTGGCAGGGCATGTATCAATACATCAGCAGCAGTGAACCCCCATATTGCTTTAAGCGTAAAGGCATTGGCTGCCAAATTACCATGGCTAAGCATTACCCCTTTAGGACGCCCTGTCGTGCCAGAGGTATATAAAATCGCCGCCAAATCATCATCACTGCAGGTTACATTGTAGAAATCACCTTGCTGATGATGGGCCCGCACAATGAGCAAGCCATGGCCTTGTGCGTCGATACTCATCACTTGAGTTGACGCTGCTTGCTGCTTTAGAAGCTCGCCGAAGCCAGTTTCCCGACTAGGGTCGCAGAGTAATAAACTGGGCTGGGCATCCTCAATAAAATACGCCATCTCGGCATCAGTGTAAGCATTATTGAGCGGTAAGTAGATTAACCCTGCCCGCAAAGAGGCTAAGTAAATCATCAGAACTTCGGGGGATTTGTGCAGCTGCACGGCGATACGATCGCCCTTTTTCAAACCACTCGCCTGCAATTGACGGGCAATTTGAGCGGTCTGCTGCTGCATTTCACCATAGCTAATCACCCGGCCATGGCTATCTATTAAGAATGGCGCATGCTCGGCGTTAGGGAAATTTTGTTGAAAAAGGCTAAATAAATTACTCATGAAGGCGAAATAAGACTGTAATTGTATTATTACCGCCTAGTGTACCCCATCAATAGCGATATTCCGATAGCGTACAGCCTCAATAAGGCCTATAATAATTGGTCACTTATTGGCTAATCCGCTCTTAGTAGTTACCGCTGTTTTTTTGCAGGGTTATCGCTACACCGTTGGGCTGCAGCCCAAGCACATATACCGCTCCATTAGAGAATTTTGAATGACCTCCTCCGAAACAACCAGTTTTTCAGATCTGGCGTTGTCTGCGCCAGTATTAAAAGCCATCCAGAAAGTTGGCTACGAACAACCTTCACCGATACAAGCAGCGAGCATCCCTCACTTATTAGAAGGTGAAGATTTACTGGGTGTCGCTCAAACCGGTACCGGTAAAACCGCAGCGTTTGCCCTGCCCTTGCTGAGCAACATTGACCTTAAAGTCAAATCGCCACAAGTATTGGTGCTAGCACCAACTCGTGAGCTAGCCATACAAGTAGCCGAAGCTTTCCAAAGCTACGCCTGTGAAATGAAAGGCTTTCAGGTGCTACCGGTATACGGCGGCCAAGATATGCGCGGCCAACTTAAGCAACTACAACGTGGGCCACAAGTTATTGTTGGTACACCCGGTCGAGTCATGGACCACCTCCGTCGCGGCAGCCTCAAGCTCAATACATTAAAAACCGTCGTGCTTGATGAAGCGGACGAAATGTTACGCATGGGCTTTATCGATGATGTGGAATGGATACTCGACCACACACCCGCTCAGCGCCAAGTCGCTCTATTCTCAGCCACCATGCCCGCCCCCATCAAAAAGGTTGCTGATAAATACTTAAATAACCCTAAAGAAGTTCGTATTGCCAGCGCAACACAAACCGCATCACATATTCAGCAAAGCTACCTAATCGTTAACGGTTTTGACCGCAAGCTAGATGCCATCACCCGCATTTTAGAATCGCAAGATTTTGATGCCATGATTATTTTCGTGCGCACCAAAACAGCAACGGCCGAACTGGCCGAAAAGCTAGAAGCTCGTGGCTACTCTGCCTCAGCCCTAAACGGCGACATGAACCAGCAATTACGTGAGCGCACCATTAATCGCCTCAAGAAAAATCAATTAGATATTCTTGTTGCTACGGATGTTGCCGCACGTGGTATTGATGTTGAGCGTGTAAGCCACGTATTAAACTTTGACATTCCCTATGATTCAGAAGCGTATGTACATCGTATCGGTCGTACTGGCCGTGCCGGTCGTACCGGTAGCGCCATCTTATTTGTAGCCCCGCGCGAAAAACGTTTACTGTACTCTATCGAGAAAAACACCAAACAAAAAATCGCCCCAATGGACTTGCCCAGCGGCAAAGAAGTTTCGTCTAAGCGTATTGAACAGTTCAAAAAGCTACTGACTGAAACTCTAGATTCAGGCACTAAGTTTGAGTTCTTCTTCAATATTTTGTCTGAATACAGCGAAGAGAATGATCGCTCTGCCGAAGACATCGCCTGTGCACTTGCCTACCTTCATCAATTGGAGCGTCCACTAGAAGTCAACGACGGCCCCAACAAGAAAAAAGAAAAAGGCTTCACTGTTGAAGAAAACCGTAAGTCTCGCTCAACCGAGAACGATATGATGATGCGCTACCGCGCAGAAGTAGGCCGAGATCAACACGTTGGTCCCGGTGACATTGTTGGCGCCATCATGAATGAAACTGATATCCATAAAAATGATATTGGCCACATTAAACTACACGATGATCACAGCACCGTTGATCTCGCTTTAGGCTTACCGGCTGATTTAATTAAACGCCTATCAGGGTTAACGGTACGCAACATCCCTATTAACATGACTGAAGTTGGCCAAGTCAAACGTGAAAATCGCGTTGGCGGCAAAGGCAAACTAAGAGGCGACAAACCTGGCAACAACAAGCCGCGCAAAAAGCCTAAAAAAAATAAAGAGTAATTCTTTATTTTTATCTCAATAAAAAATACCCGCTGCTGCGGGTATTTTTTTATAAAAAAAAACAACTTAACGGCCGCTCAAAACCTGCTGTAATATTTCATACGCAGCCCTCAGTTCAACAAACTTTTCATGGTCACCACCATGATCGGGATGGTGCTGTTTAGCCAAGCGCCGATAGGCCGCTTTAACCACTGACCAATCAGCATCAACAGCTAGCGCTAAAACCCCATACGCTTCCACCCGCTTATCACTCACCAAATAGCGCCGCCAAAAACCTTTCAGTAAATCATCTACACCCTGCTCATCAGCGCCTTCTAAATTACTGAAATCGCTGTAATAGGCTTTCAACGCGGGGCTTTCTTGTTGCTCGCCAAGCTCACTCAAACCTTGCTGCTGAATAGGTATCAAACCAATTTTTAAAGGGGATATCTGTAGATAAAGCTGATCTTGCAACAGCTGCTCTTGCAACAAATAGAGGGCATTCATAATAAGAAAATGGCGCTGAAACAAAGCCAGATCGCTGGCCATTGAAAACGCCTTATCTTTTGATAAGCCGCCATCAAAATCACCCTGCCGCTCTAACTGAGTAAGTAGCTCGTGTTCACTCATAGGCTGTTGGCTTTTGAGCAATGCTAAAATAGGGATAATTAAAGGGTTTTTATGCACTAACAAAGCTCTGTGTACCCTTTAATAACGTTTACGCTCAGCACCCTACTCAAAGAATGCCAATATCTCGGTTAACGGAAGGATACAACTATTAACTGACTTTAGGTAGAATGCGATCCCTCAGCAGCAATGTTATTGATAATGGAAGCCACATGCATATTTGGGTTGATGCCGATGCCTGCCCCAAGGTCATTAAAGAGATACTATACCGTGCAGCAAATCGAAATGAGCTGCCGTTAACCCTGGTGGCAAACCATGCTTTAAGCACCCCGCCTTCACCCTATATTAAATGTGTGCAAGTAGACTCGGGCTTTGACGTGGCCGACAACTATATTGCCCAAGAAGTTAAAGCGGGTGACATTGTCGTCACCGGTGATATTCCCCTTGCGGCCGATATCGTTGCCAAAGGTTCCTATGGCATAAACCCTAGAGGCGAGCTGTACACCGAACAAAACATTAAACAACGGCTAACCATGCGTAACTTTATGGAAGAGATGCGTACCACAGGCCAAGCCAGTGGTGGCCCGCCACCATTAGATAACCGAGACAAACAAACTTTTGCCAATACCCTAGATAGACTTTTAGCAAAAGCCAAACTTTAACAAGTGGATCAATCTTATGTTTAACATCAGCGAATACTTTGACGGCAAAGTTGCCTCAATCGCTTTTCAAACCACAACCCAAGCAGCAGCCGTTGGCGTTATGGCTGTTGGTAGCTACAAATTTGGCACGACCCAAAAAGAAACCATGACAGTGGTGAGCGGCGACTTAACCATTAAGCTCGCTAGCGAAGCTGAATGGATCAACTACCAAGCAGGTGAACGTTTTACAGTAGAAGCAAACTCTTCATTTGATGTGAAAGTCTCTGTTGAAACCGCGTATATGTGCACCTATGAGTAACGACGCCCAACAACAATGCCACTGCGGTAATCAACGATCCTTTGCAGAGTGCTGTCAGCCATTACTCAATAGTGAGAGAATGGCCGGCACTGCCGAAGAGCTCATGCGCTCGCGTTACTCGGCCTTTTTCACCAATGATGTTGATTATTTAATGTCTACTCATCACCCCTCAAAACACGAGCACGGTGATAAAGAACAACTGCACAAAACCATCGCTAGCTGCAAGTGGCTTAAATTAAGCATCACAGGAACTCAGCGCGGCTTAAACAATGACACTGAAGGCACGATAGACTTTATTGCCGTCTACGAAGAGAATAACCAGCTCTTTCAACTGCGTGAAAAATCGCACTTTATTAAAGATAATAATCGCTGGTTTTATTTAGATGGTGACGTCGCCACTCAACAACAAGCCAACAGTGACAAGATAGGGCGCAACGACCCTTGCTGGTGCAAAAGCGGTAAAAAATATAAAAAGTGCCACGGCTAAGCCTACGAGTGCAAGCTAAAGAAAAAAGGGAAAACGCTTATCATGCAGCCCTGATTCAAAAAAACGCACCGCCAACATCAGAACTAGGTTCGTTCAGCGAGGCACTCATAACCGGCCATTTCAAATTCACGGCAGATTAAAGGGCGCTTATCATAAATGCTGCAGAGCATCGTCTCACGATCCAAAGCGGCACACCACCCGTCGTCTAAGCGGGCCATCGTCATGCCCCCCCAATTATCCAACTGAATATATTTTTCAGGCACACCCGTATCCGTAATCAACATGACCTCTAGACGGCAACAATTTGCTCTACAGTTTGAGCATGTCACATCATTGCTAGACACCTCTATTAATTCAATCGTCATTCTTTATCACGCACCTGTGTTATACCGTTTACTCTGCTTCAGCCAGCGTCTTCAAAGCCTGATTCATTGAATCTAACATAGTAGGCACATTATTCTCTACTGAGCCAAACATAAGAGGTGCCATTAACCCCTTAAGTGTTTCGATATGGGTTAACAGTTTCTTCAATAGCGGCACTAGAGGACGCCTTTAGCCCGGGCGTGCGGTAACCGCATCCAGCCTAAACTTATTAAGCTTACTCACGCCAGAATTTCCACCATTTTTTACTATTAGCTTCTCTTGAAGCTTTTCCTTTATCAGAACCTTTATCAAGTTCTTTTCGAGGCTGGTCTGATTTCTTGACGTTTTGCTTTTCAATGCCCTTTAATTCGCTAGACTTCTCCCTCTTCTCTTTCTTCTCTTTTATTCTATCTTCATTATCATCAATATCTTCTTTGGCCTGCATTGCGGCTTCATGTGCCGACTTCTGCTCATCAGTGGGTTTACCTTTTCCCGCCCATTCTGGTTTATCCGCCATAACTGGAGCTATGAAAACGCTCATTAGTATCAATACGATTAGATTTTTATTCATGTGAAATACTTCATCTTGATTTTAATTTAACACCTAAATAAACTACGCGTATTTTCGTGTAAGCTTTATTTATTTGTTGAAAGAAGCCGCTTTGCGGCAAAATTAAATAGCCTGACTTATAACGACAATACCTCTACGTACTTATTCCCAAGTACGACACCTAGAGGCATTACCTCTTTCCGTGAAGTGAGGACCAAAAACAGGTTGACTGGCACAACCACTGATCATCGCGAGAATTATTACTATAATAGATGTCTTATATTTCGG
>JBNMPS010000033.1:0-21044 GCA_051277005.1 Pseudohongiellaceae bacterium | reverse complement strand
TTAAAGCGCTATTTTTTCGCCTGGTGTTGCGTTTTAAGGGCTTTAAGTTTTTTGCGTTTGGCAAGACTCTAATGATTGATTAATCGATCTGTGCCGCGCACCATGGATGCTGCAGGGGCAAGATGCACGCCATTTAGCAAATGGGCGGGGAAACATAAAAATCACCTAAATATCTGTCAAGACTTTTATTATGTTTTTTTTGATGAACTCGCTGAGTAGTTACCTAAAATCTAGATCAGCGTAAACACTTTCAACAACAAATTGGGCACGGTCTTTCACATTCACATCACCCACCTCAGCAGCGGATAATTGTTGTTGCTCAGCGCTGGCATTATCACCTGAGCACATAACATCAGCCAAGCCATACATAAGAGAAGAGAAGAACCTAAGGGCATCACCGCATTTAGCTGCGTTGATATATTTTTACTCCGTAATGATTGCAAAGCCTCATACAGTGTTTGATTTTGATTGAGTGTCTCTATTTCATTGGGCGGAAAAAATTCATTGGCATGCATTAACTCATGTAATAACAAACGAGCAAAGTTTAGCCTTAAATCATTGACGCCTCTTTCGATATTATCGTCTAGCGCATAATAATCCCAAGCATTATTAAACCCTTCCATATAGCGCACTAACCGATTGTCTATAGGCAATACATCTAAAACCAATGGAGTTATTTGCTCTTCAGTTCTTGATGCAACTAAGTGGCCAATCTATTATCTTTGGATGTCTTACGTAGAAATAATGCCTGCAGCATAAAGCCATCTGGACGCTAAAGGGGGGGGGGATAATTCTTGGTGATTTTTTGGCAAAAAAAGGGTGCCATTCGAAAATAGGCACCCTGTATTTTTAAAGGAGTACTGGCAGCTTTCTCAGTCGCCAGGAACTAAGCAGCTTTACGCTTACGAGAGGCTCCCAAACCCGCAATGCCAAGGGCCAATAACGCTAAAGTTGTTGGCTCAGGTACTGAACTGGTTACACCATTCACTTCAATTTCAGAAATCGCGAAGTACTGAGAATATACGCCGTCCGTAGTGAAACCAGAAAGAGTAATCGTATCAGTGATTAAACCGTCCAAGACCGAACCAAACAAGCTGGCAGACTCATGTGGATTTGCGTAGGAATTACCAGATGTGCCAAAGCCTGATGTAGCTAAGTACGCTGTAAATCCGTTGATGGTAACGTCGAAACCAGTGATGCTGCCTGGGATACCGTTGCCGCCTTCAAAGCTAAATAATGAAAGCGAAGAAATTGTCGTATTTGCAGCCAAGTTTAACTCAATTGAAGAGCTGTCAGTTGTGTAAAATAGATGGGTGTCTGACACGGTCGTACCAATTGAACCATCGTTTAATGTGCCTGAGCCGTTGGTGTAGTCAAATAGGGCGCCATCTGCAGAGATCGTACCGCCATATGAATGACTCCAGCCGCCATAGCCAGATGTGCGGGTATCATCAATATCATAAGAATCGATAGCAATTAGGCCCGCGTGTGATGTGGCCGCTAAAAGGCTGACCGAGATGACGCCTAAAATACGTTTACTTAAATTCATTTTTTGTTTCCGTTATATTTGAGTTGTATTAAAAACACTAGACCAAGCAATTATCAGGCCAAGACACCGGCGCCAGCATAACAACAGTGTTCATATGTTAGGCCTCACCTGGCAGCGACCATACTGTAAATTACTTCGACACTATTGCTGGGCGTGAAAGTGCATTTCGCTAGCCAGCGATTTTAATGTTAGCTATGCTCTAATTAAATATTACTGGACTTTCATAAAACTCATATTTTTGTAACTGTCATGGGCATCCAAGTATCGAAACCAACCCAAATAGCCGCATAGGCACCTGGCTGCAACTCCGTTAAATCCCATCATCCATCGTTTAAATCTAGCGTGATCTGAATTCATGCCTTGAATGCACAAAACATGACCCACGGCACCGCCCCCCCCTCACTCATTGCGCTGAATATCATGCGCTTTACACATCCTTGAAGAACTGGCCGCTGAATCACTACAAAAAATAATATCCTTGCTTAATCGTCCAACCAAAACCTGTTTTACATTTGTGTAAACCAGGGGCGGCACTGGCTGATCAAAAACGCGTTCTGCCCCTATCTATAGCAACTAGAACGACCACACTTAGCCGCCTTAGTGCCTAGATTACTAGCCGGTCGAGGCAAATCCCTTTGCCTCTTGTGACTTGCTAGCCCGAGTTTCATCTCCCTCTACGATACCTGCTAGCTCTATCTGCTTTGATCCTATCGAGATTTCGCAGGAGGTGACGCCTCAGCGGAAAGCAGCCTTAGTGTTAACACCGCTAATATCAGCAGATTTGAGAATTGAATGACCTTCAATCATACATCAGCACATTTGCTCCACCGATATTTAAGCCTCAATCCATGGAGCGGGGTTCCTACTCTCGTCACAAAGGCCTTATTGCATGATTGGCACCTGTAACACTCTGAACTCCCCATTTTCCATGGTGATTTATCTTCCCTCTGCAGCAATGTGGAAATGCCGGCATTTCGCTCAGGTGCTGTTCCATCTCAGGAGCGGGTGAATCAAGACCTTCTCTCCCAAGCAACTGGCTTACTATGGCTTTCCTGTTAGTAAAGCTGTTTCGATACTCAAGCAACATTTTGAAATCATTCAATTTTATAGGGCTATACGCTATTTTTCTTCAATTAAACTAAGTGCAGGCCACACTTAACCGGGACATAGTTTTTCAAAATAACGAGGAGGGGGATGCCTGGCTGGGCTATTCACTCCAGAGCGCTCATTGTGGGTATTAGGCCATTACGGTAGGTCGTATCGGCAAGAGCATGGGTGAACTGAGCTTTAGCAAAAAAACTCTATGGCACCTCTACCGAGACCTTAAACCTCGCCGCCATATTAAGGACATGATGATAACTAAGGCCGGCTTAAAACACCGCTAAATTATCACACCAAGTTTCTCCAGCCCTCATCATGATGGGTGCCGGTAGGTTTTGAAAAAACAAACTAAAATCTAGATCAGCGTAAACACTTTCAACCACAAATTGGGCACGGTCTTTCACATTCACATCACCCATACGCCCCCGCATCCCCCAGCCAACAATATAATCATCGCAAAAGGCGTTATCACCGGGTCGGTTGGTATAGGCAATATCTCTATCTACATCGAAAAAATATTTCATCATGGCCTCAGAAAACAACATCGCGACATCTTCATACTGTGATGAATAGCCATAACCATCATTCGCACCATCACTTTCCATTTCCTCACCCACCTCTGCAGCAGATAATTGTTGTTGCTCAGCGTTGGCGTTATCACCTGAGTACATAACATCAGCCAAGCCATACATAAGAGTAGAGCCTAAGGGCATCACCGCATTTAGCTGCGTTGATATATTTTTACTCCGTAATGATTGCAAAGCCTCATACAGAGTTTGATTTTGGTTGAGTGTCTCTATTTCATTGGGCGGAAAAAAATCATTGGCATGCATTAACTCATGTAATAACAAACGAGCAAAATTCAGCCTTAAATCATTCACGCCTCTTTCGATATTATCGTCTAGCGCATAATAATCCCAGGCATCATTAAAACCTTCTACATAGCGCGCCAACGACACAAAATCTAATTCATCATCAAATCCGCTACGGAAATCCTCGTCTTGAGAAATGGTGGCTTTTTCTGCATTGGTTTGCCAAAGGTAGGCTGCATCAAGGTATATCGTACTGGTATAGGGGTCGTAATAGGACGGACGAATATCATCATCAATAACAATAGTGGCAACGCTAGAAAATATACGCAACAACTCGCCAGGGTAAGTTTCTATGGTTTGTTGAAATCTCACACCCATCCATTGATGAGAGACAATCACCCTATCCATAATCTGATCCACCGAGGGCGTCCTAGCCTCTTCGACCAGCAGGGGTAAATCGCTTAGCGAACAACTATCGGCGGTATTATCAACAAGCGCGCAGGTGGTTAATAGGCCCGCGTAGGAGGATTCGGCTTTATACACCCTGGCATTATCGTAATCACCCTCTTCAGCTGCTTGGCCGCCAGCACCATGGTCACTACCGCCACCGCCACCACAAGCAGACATTATTAAGACCAGTAACAATAGAGGTAAATACCGCAGCTTATACAATAACCAGCCCAGTTCTAACATCGACATTCCTTTTTTATTATGTTGTGTAATCACTATTACTAGGATTATAAGCTTTTTTTAACGCCAGCGTTACGCCGCATTAAATGAATTGCGACCTTAGCAAAACACGATAAGTCACTATCCCTAATCAATATGTTTTTATAGCAACGCTTTTACTATCAATTAATCAAAAATATGCCATGATAGGCGCAGATTTCACCATCAGAAAAAACACATAAAATCATTAAAAAAAACAATAGGATCTGCTTATGCCCATTTTACAAATACTGCTCACCAGCCCATTATTTTGGATTGCCATTGTTGCCCTGTACACCCTCAAAAAGGGCATTCATTTTGTACCGCAAAACCGAGGTTATGTTATTTACACCCTAGGTAAATACGATAAAACTCTAGGGGCGGGCTTAAACTTTATTATTCCCTTTATTCAAACTGTTGCCGCCGACCGTAATCTCAAAGAACAATCTTTAGATATTAGCGCTCAAGCAGCCATCACCAAAGATAACATCACGCTTCTGTTAGACGGCATTCTCTTTATGAAGGTGACCGATGCCGCCGCTGCCACTAACAACATTACCGATTACAAAACATCTGTGGTGCAGCTCGCCATGACCACCATGAGAAACGCCATTGGTGAAATGGAACTGGATGAATGTTTTCAAAGCCGTGACGCTATTAACGCTAAAATCTTAGGTGCCATGACGGAAGCCACGGCTCCGTGGGGTGTTATGGTAACGCGCTATGAAATCAAAGATATCACCCCACCACAATCGATTCGTGAAGACATGGAAAAACAAATGACCGCAGAGCGCGAAAAACGCTCAGTAATCCTCACGGCTGAAGGTGTTAAATCGGCGGCAATCACAACCGCTGAAGGCGAAAAACAAGCTCGAGTACTCGACGCTGAAGCGGCAAAGGCCGAGCAGGTATTAGCGGCAGAAGCCTCAAAAGCCTCACAAGTTTTAGAAGCAGCGGGTAAAGCTGAAGCCATAACCCTTGTCGCTACAGCTGAGGCTAGCGCCCTTCATGTTGTGGGTGAAGCTGCCAGCTCCGAGCAAGGTAAAGCGGCGGTAACCCTAACCTTGGCACAAGATGCAATTAAAGCGCATCGCGCTATTGCCGCCGAAGGTACCGTGATATTAACCGATGGCAAAACCGGTGATAATATCTCAAGCACTGTCGCACAAGCCATTGCTGTTTCTAGCAGTTTAAAATTATCGCATAGCTAGAGGTAAACCATGACTTTATTGCAATATTTACTCGATAACCACGACAAAGTCTTTTACCTAATAGGCGGTATTAGCCTAACTGTTGAACTAGGCATACTCGGCCTCAGTGGGCCGCTACTGTTTTTAGGTATTGCCGCCTTTTTTACTGGCGTGTTATCGAGCATGGGTATTATTAGCGGCTGGGAGTCAGAGATTTTCACCCTTGGCGTTAGTACGGCGATACTTGCCGCGGTACTTTGGCAACCGTTAAAAAAGTTTCAAAACGCCGGCGGTGGCCCCGATACCAGCAGCGACATGATTGGCTTGCAAGTGCCTGCCGCCAGCGACATCAGCCAAACTGGCGGTAAAATACGCTACTCCGGTGTCGATTGGACTGCTCGCCTAAGCCAAGATGCCAATTGCGAAGCAATAACACACAAACAGATGTGTACCATTGTAGGTGTCGATGGCACAGTAATGCTGGTTAAGCCACTGTTATAAGCTAGCTTGAGACCTTCGAATGAAGGTCGTTTTACTTTCATGCGGGTTTACCCCCGCTGGGGGCACCGAGGCAAAGCGGTTTCAATCGGTTATTTATAACAAGCCTTAATCAAAAAAAGCCCATCACCTTACAGCAATGGGCTTTTTTATATGCCATACAATTAGCGCAACACTAAATAAAATGCCCTACCACCACGACTAACATGCAGCAAAATTGAATCATGGCTTTTCTTTAACGCCTTTTTAAACTCTTTTACGCTTTTGATGGCTTGCCTATTAGCGCCCATCAGCACATCTCCAACCCGTAAGCCACTGTGAGCTGCGGCTGAATTTGGCGCTAAACCTGCCACCAACACACCTCCATCTGGGTTATCTTCAAAACGGCTGCCGTCTAACAATTGATGCAGGCGTTTATTGAGTTTACTCATGGTTTGGCTTTCACCGATTTTTACCTTAAACAGTTTTTCACGGTCATCGCGAATCACCGCGATCTCTACCTCATCACCAATAGAACGCATACCAATTTGGCTGCGCAACTTACCTGACGATACGGTTGTTTCACCATCAACAGCAATGATGACATCGCCATCTTTTAAACCACCTTTTTCAGCGGGTGATTTTTTGCTAACACCACTAATCAACACACCTTGTTGGCCGTTATCCAACTCAAACAGTTTTCTCAACTCGGAGCTAATGTCTTGAATGCTAACACCAATATGGCCACGTTTAACTTCACCGTGCACAACCAGTTGATCCATACTGGTTTTAACCATATTGATAGGGATGGCAAAACCAATACCCACATTACCACCCGCGGGCGAGATAATGGCGGTATTAATGCCTACCAATTCACCGCGTAAATTAACTAAGGCACCACCCGAGTTACCGGGGTTAATCGACGCATCGGTTTGAATAAAATTTTCGTAACCTTCGATGCCTAAACCGGTTCTACCCAAGGCGCTGACAATACCGGTGGTAACGGTTTGTCCTAAGCCAAAGGGGTTGCCAATCGCGACAACAAAATCGCCGACCTCTAACTTACCGGAATTAGCTAAATTTACTTCGGTTAGACCGTCGGCATCAATTTTTAACACGGCCACATCTAACTCAGGATCAGAGCCCAACACGGTAGCCTTAAAACTGCGGCCATCCACCAAGCCTACATGCACCTCATCAGCCTTAGCGATAACGTGATAGTTGGTAACGACAAGGCCTTGATCTTTATCAACAATAACACCTGAGCCCGCACTATTTTGCCTACGTTGTGGGCGCTGTCGATGCTGTTGATTAGGGCTATTAAAAAAGCGCTTAAAAAAAGGGTCATTCATTAGAGGGTTATTCACCTGCCTGGTAGTAAAGGTAGATATATTCACCACGGCAGGGTTTACCTGTTTCAACATAGGGGCCAGTGTTGGTAGCTGCTGGCCACTGCTATCAAAAATCGGCAACGCGGCTTGGCTTAGCGAGCTAAAAACGATTAACAACAATATAGAAAATCTAGGTAATGGTATTTTCATCAATAACACCTCGGGTTGATTAAAAATTATTCAGAGCCATTGGTTTTACAAGTTACTCGCTACATAAACAAGATTTAACTCAAAAGGTTCCCTACAGAGCGGAAAAATATTAAATCTACCCATCAGGTATAACCATTTATTTTTCAATCAGTTGGCATCAAGTCAACGGTCTCAAACAACCTTAGTGCTACTTTTTTAGCACTAACTGATTGACAATCAGACTGACAATGCTACTTTTGTAGCATGGTGCTAAAAAAATAGCACCACCAAGGAAAATTACACACCAACCAAAGCAACGGAAATAATGATGAGTAACAACAATGACAACAGCCTCAGCAGGCGAGAACGGCAAATCATGGATATTCTCTATGAAAAAGAAGCCTGCTCTGCTCACGATGTACGCGACCACATGCCTAACGCCCCCAGCTATTCGACGGTTCGTGCCCTGCTCGCCAAATTGTTAGAGAAAGACCATATTGATCACAAGCAAGAAGGAGCAAAATACATTTATTCCCCCAAACAAAAACTGGGTACCGCTAGGCAAAGCGCGTTACAGCGCTTGGTTAAAATATTTTTTAGTGGTTCAACGGTTAAAGCCGCGAATGCGCTTTTAGGTTTAAATGCTGACAAACTCGATACAGAAGAGTTAGACAAGCTCAGCAATATTATTGAACAAGCGCGAAAAAAACGTAAGGAATAAAAGGAAACCTTATGACCTATGAATTGTTAAATACTATTAGTTTCTACGGCCTTGCCACGCTACTGATTAAAGCGGGAGTTATCATCATGATTAGTTATTCCCTCTATGATCAATTTGAATTCAGCCCTGCCAGCATTAAACACAACATATGGTTATTGACCTTTATTAGTTTAGCGCTCTTACCTCTGCTCTCAGCCACACTACCTAGTATTGAATGGCCTATTTTATCGGGCGGCAGCCCTATTACATCAAGTTCCGAGACTAGTACTTATTCACAAACTGGCAACAACTGGTTTTCGTTACAACACTTCTTAATGGCATATTTAGCCATTGCAGGCATTAAGTTAATTCGATTGATATACGAAGTTTTTAATATTGCTAACACGTCATCGAAGGCACAATTAGCCCCAAAAAGTTGGCAGCAACTAAGTCTACGTTTAGGTAACCAATTAAGCACTAAAAAAACCATTGTAAAAATCAGTGGTGATATTGAGTCCCCACTAACCTGGGGTAATTTAGTACCGGTTATTTTGTTGCCGCAAAGGTCAACGTACTGGCCGAAACATGAGTTAACCATGGTAATGATGCATGAGCTAGCTCATATACAACGCCGCGATTGGCTATCGCAATTATTAGCGCAACTCGTCTGCATTCTGTATTGGCCCATCCCTGGTATTCAAGGCGTACTCAATAAAATGTCTTTAGAGGCTGAGTGCTCCGCTGATGACGAGGTACTAAGGCAAGGCAACACTGCGCCAGACTACTCTAGCCTGCTGGTTAAACAGGCTCGCATTACTCACCTGCAAGCGTCTGTTGCACTCGGTAAACCCAGCGAACTTAACCTAAGAGTGCATCATATTATTAATACCCACATCGACAGAAGCCAACTTAAAACCCTGCGCAGAGTGTTAATTAGCTGCTGCTGGTTAAGCCTAATGCCATTAGCGGCGATAAAAACGACGGCCAATATTGAAAGTGACCCTTTCAGCTATTTACTTATCGGCAGTAGTCATCGGGTTAAAACCACCAAAATAATCAATAATGAGCTTGATCAATCTAAACCGAGCATTAGCTTATTAGATCAACCATTCAACAAACCCATACGTCCGACGGAAGAGGTCAATCCACCCTCATTCTCTGGTGAAATAGCTCAAAGCCTGCCTCGCATTAAACCTCAGGCATTGATACAACCTAATGTTAAAATCACGATAGTAATCAGCAAACAAACACTCGGCACAGAAAAACTTAAGCCAATGGTCAGCCTCTTACCTACATATCCCAGCATAGCCTTAAACAAAAACATTGAAGGCTACGTGATAGTTGAGTTTGATATTGACGACCAAGGAATACCAAAAGCCCCCGCGTTATTGATAGCAGCCATAGCAGCTTTAAAAAACCGGTATTGAATGCTATTAGCCAATATCGTTACAAACCTATAACCATTAATAATGTACGAACTGAAGTACTCAATGCACAAGAAAAGTTTAGCTTTAAACTCAACCATAAAAATCATTCACTAAACGCTCAAGCTCGAGCCAGCCCGGATTAACCCCCCCGCCGTTTAACTCAGCGGCACTCCCTTAAATTACATTTACTCTTAATCATCACTGATCTCATTCAGGGATTACGCTCGCCCTGAAAAAGGAGAAGCATATGTACTTAGTAAACTTACAACACGCTTTATACCGTTTTACTTCAGCCATGATAGGCGCATCACTAATCACGCTAGCACTGCTGTTATTTATGCATCAGTTGATCAAGGTGGATGTACCCATCATTAGTAAGATAACAGCGCCTATCCAAATTTCGATTATGGCGCCCGACCCAATAATAGAAGAGATACGACATATAAAACCCATACAGCCTATACAACCTGTTGACCCTCCAGAAAACACGTTTGACCCGACACCCACAGCCGTAAACACCATTGCGTATGCTGTAGACACACCAGTATTTGAAGGCCCCCAAAAAGGCGCTTTTGATAACTCAGCAACTAGCAGTGCCGTCTCGATGATGCAACTCGCCCCCAACTACCCCGCTCGAGCAAGGAGCAAAGGTATAGAAGGTTATGTCGACTTAGTGTTTGACCTAACCGCCACCGGTCAAACGTTAAACATACGTATTTTGAAATCCGAACCTTCCGGATATTTTGAGAATACGTCGATACGTGCTTTAAAAAAATGGAAGTACCAACCCGCCATGGAAGAAGGCAAGGCCATTGCGATGTTTAATATGACCACCCGCATCAACTACAACTTAGATAAGTAGGAGACAAACATGAGACATCATCAAAAAATACACGATGATCAAGCAGCAGAAATTGATTTAACCCCCATGTTGGATGTTGTTTTTATTATGCTGATATTTTTTATCGTCACGGCCACGTTCATTAAAGAGGTCAGCTTAACGCTTGACCGGCCAGATAAAAACCAACAAGTATCCACGGATACTAAAACTGAACATATGATGGTAAAGGTACATGCCGACAATCAAATAGTAATTAATGATTTATATATCGACAAGTACTCTTTGCGTGCCTATTTTCAGAGTCATCAGGCTAAAAACCCTGAAGCCATCGTTATTATTAAAGCTCACAATAAGTCCAAAACCGCTATTCTCACAACTATTTCCGATGCAGCCAATGCTGCAGGAATGAAAGGCGTGAGCTTAGATAACGTAGACAAATTCTAAGTAATGATTAGCTTATTCGTCGAGTAATTCCCGAACCCGCTCTAAGAGCGGTTTTTAGCCGATAGGGATTATGCGAGATGCTTTTGATTAATTAATCGTCGGCACAAAAAGTTACTATATGTAGCCGTTAAATGGGGGTGGGATATATTAATAAAATAATTTAGAAGAGTTTACAATGTATTATCTCATTTACGATAAAATAATCACGAGTTTAAAATTTCAGAAAGATAACCAAAAAAACACAAACATATCATTGTTTTTCATAACAAAAGAAGATTGACTTACACTAAGCAACCGATAGAACCTCATCATTTTTATGTAACATACCGTTAAGTTTTATATACGAAACTTCTCCTCCATCATCCTCTACACTTTCGTTTTCACTACAGGTAGTTAATCGCGCATCCCATTGCCTAAAATGCCACTCTAACTCATCTATCATTAGCAACTGCTGTTCCACTTCTTCATAGAGCTCAGTTTGCGCATTATCTGCAACGCTTTGCAACCACCTAACATTAGCTTGAGTGAAAAGCCCAGAAGTATCAACAACCCTATGAACACGTGTCGCAATCGCTAGAAGCACTAACGTTTTTGATTCCGGTAATATTGCTATACATTTTCTCGTTAGAGGATCTGCATTTTTTTTCCATAACGCCAATTGATTAATTCGCTGAATATTACTAGCGCATAATTCAGGTATTTTATTATCAGGATAAAAACGGTGTAATGGACCAGCCATATAAGTAATCGTTGCTAAAGTAGCCTTATAAATCGGCATGGGATAAAGCTGCATGTTGATTTGTAAAATAGGAATAACAGCTGCCAATGTATATGACCTGTTAACAACTTGCTTTTCATAAATACCGGACACAGTATCTGCCATCGCCAACACTTGGCCTTCAGTACACAGCTTATCGCCCAATTTTCCATAGGGATAACCACTGCCGTCTCTGCGCTCATGGTGCTCCAAAACTGCTCGACCTACGCTTTTAGGTAAATCAGGCACAAAATCCAAAAATATTTTACCTATTACTACATGACCTTGTAATGTACGCCACTCATCAGGGGCTAATTTACCGCGATTTTTTACTAAGGAGGGTTCTATATGTAACAACCCAATATCACGCATTAAAGCCGCAATAAAAATATGCTGCCTTTCTTTATTGGTCAATTCCATTTGCCAGGCAACAATTAATGCAATAAACGAGCTGCCCATTGTCTTTTTATAAAGCCTTGGAAAGCGTGACTGCATCACCGTGAACTTTTGCACTAAAAGTGGATAGTTGCTTAAAGCATCACATGATTCATGTAACAAATCGATAAGGCTTTTTTGCTGTAATACCTGTTTATTCTCTTGCCCTTCAATGATCTGGTTAAGTTCATCGATTAAATTATCCGGAGTAACACTATGCTCTAAAGTAACACAAGACTCTAATGGCTTTAGCAGCTTATGTTTAATTATTTTTTTTGATATTTCAGTCGTGATAGGTGTGCCTTTAGCAACAATCAAAGCACCTTCATTATTTTTTATATCGGAGGTCGTTAATACGCGATTAGTTTTATTAACTTCGGCGAGATGGCACACATAATAATCTTGCTGCTCATTATCTTGGTTCATTCCTTGTGACCTCATATATCTATCCATGACAGTAAAACCCATTACTTTCAAAAAAAGAAACAATTAGTTTTATTTATTATAATCCTCAATTAATCTAGCACAAAAAATAGTTCATGCAACCTAAAAATATCATTATTACAAACTATCATACATACCAAAGCTGTTAGATCCCTAAACATGATTTTATAACCACTTTTATACGTACAATCACCTATTAATGTGCACATATTCTTGAATCACCCCTGCCTCATCAGGCACCTTTTAAAATTATAACATCCTAAAAACAGATGAATCCATTATGACCGGGGAATGACACACAGAAGAACTCAAGACCGCCGCTATTAAACCCGGCACCGAAAAAGGTTATTCGATTGCTAATTCTGTAAACAAACCATCAAAAGACTCAACTAAGGTGAAAAAATACTGGAAGTATTTTAGAATCAAAAGAAGTAACTCTTCCAACAGGACTTAACCTCAAATCAAATTTGATACCCATAAAGAACAGTGATGAGTAATAGAGCATAATGAACAACCTCCCGAGCCAAGTAAAAATTGTCGAAGTAGGCCCCCGCGATGGCCTACAAAACGAAACACACACCATCCCCACTCATATCAAAATACAACTCATCGAATTACTCACCGATGCTGGCCTCAACTACATAGAAGCTGGCAGCTTCGTAAACCCCAAGTGGGTACCTCAAATGGCTGATAGCGATGAGATATTCAAAGGTATCGCCAGAATACCCAATACCACCTACGCCGCCCTCACTCCCAACATCAAAGGTTATCAACGCGCTATTTCCGCCAGTGCCAATGAGGTGGCTATTTTTGCCGCGGCATCAGAAAGTTTTAGTCAAAAAAACATCAACTGTTCCATTCAAGAAAGCATTGAACGCTTCATGCCTATTTTAGACGCCGCCAAAAAAGCCCATATTCCTGTCCGCGGTTATATCTCTTGTGTTGTTGGCTGCCCTTATGAAGGCGAGGTAAATCCTGCAGTCGTGGCCAATATTGCCGAGCAGCTCTTCACCCTGGGCTGCTACGAAGTTTCTTTAGGCGACACCATTGGCGTAGGCACTCCTGGACAAGTGACGGAGATGATCGAACTGTGCACGCAAAAAGTCCCAGTAAATCAACTCGCCGTTCATTTTCACGACACCTACGGCCAAGCTCTCGCCAATATTTACGCCGCTTTAATACAGGGGGTTGCTGTTGTGGATAGCTCTATCGCGGGGTTAGGCGGCTGCCCTTACGCGAAAGGCGCATCGGGCAATGTCGCCACCGAAGATGTGCTGTATATGCTAAATGGTTTAGGTATCAGCAGCGGAGTTGATCTCAACCGCTTAATAACCGCCGGCCAATTTATTACTGAGTACTTGAAGCGCGAAACGGGTTCAAAAGTGGCGTTGGCTTTAAACCGATAAACACCCCCATCGTCTATCTAATATCGGGTTATTGCTGTTTTAAAACGGCTATCATCGCCTGCGCTGCGACTGACAATGGGTGACGGTGCCGGCTTATAACCCCTACATTTCGAGTAATCGCCGGTGCTATCATCGGCCGGCACTCCGCCCCCATTTCTAACATATGCTTTTCTGTAAGCGCGGGTACCACACTTACCCCTAAACCGGACACAACCATACGGCCTATACTGGCTAGCTGATGTGCCTCAAAGGCGGGGGGCACGGTGCCAACGCCACTCTTCTCTAAAGACTGATCAATTAACATCCGGATGCTGGAGGGCTTCTGCAAAGCAATAAAATCATAGCGCTGTAAAGCCTGCCATTTGATTTGATTTTGCCTGAGTAAATCGTGGTTTTTAGGCAGCACAGCAACAAACTTATCAGTAAACAAAGGTTCAAAATGTAAATCTTCAGCCTCTCCAGGCTCAAAGGTTACCCCCAACTCCACTCGACCGCTTCGTACCAAATCCACAACGGATTCTGCAATCACATCGTCAACCGCAATATTAATATCAGGGTAACACTGCCGGTACTGTTTTAACGCTAGGGGTAACAAACTACTGGCATAGGATGGCATCGCCGCCATGCTTAATCGGCCCTGTTTCATGGTAAAAAGATTGTGTACCTCGCCTAAGGCTTGATCCCAATCACCCAATAAACGCGTTACCACACCATGAAACGCTTCTCCCTCTGGGGTTAGCGTCACGGTACGCGTAGAACGTTCCAATAACCGTCCTCCTAAGCCCTGCTCTAAGTTTTTAATCGCTATGCTCAACGCAGGCTGAGACAAATGTAAAAGCTCACAGGCCTCTGCAAAACTGCGGGTTTGAGTGATGGCAGCAAAGGCTTTTAACTGCTTTATGGTAATGCCCTTAGGGATAAAATCATTCATTTAAAAAACTTATCAATTAGTTAATTCTTTATATTTGATAAATATAGTGTTCTACCACAAGCTAAGCAATAAATAAGGGTAATTAATACATCACCTCTCACGACAAGGTTAAGGAGTAACATAATGGCTGGATTCGACAAAGTAGTAGCCAGCTACGAAGAAGCGATGGCAGGCCTAGAAGACGGCATGACGGTTGTTGTCGGCGGCTTTGGCTTATGCGGTGTACCTGAAAACCTTATCAACGAGATTAAACGTAAGGGCACAACAGGCCTAACCATTGCGTCAAACAATTGTGGCACTACCAACAAGGGGCTTGGTGTGTTGCTGTTTGATAAACAAATCAGAAAAATGATTGCCTCTTATGTTGGTGAAAACGAGATTTTTGAAGCGCAAATGATGAGTGGTGAGTTAGCAGTAGAGCTAACGCCGCAGGGCACACTAGCCGAAAAAATGCGCGCAGGGGGCGCTGGCATACCCGCTTTTTATACGGCAACGGGTTACGGCACATTGGTCGGCGAAGGTAAAGAAGAGAAAACGTTTAACGGCCGCCACTATATTTTAGAAGAAGCCATCGTTGGTGACTTCTCTATCGCCAAAGCTTGGAAGGCCGACCGCTACGGTAACTTAGTGTTTCGCAAAGCAGCACGTAACTTTAACCCCATGGCGGTTACTGCGGGTAAAATCGCCGTCGTCGAAGTGGAATACATTGTGGACATTGGCGAACTGGACCCTGACGAGATTCACTTACCCGGTATTTATGTTGACCGCCTAATACAGGGCACATTCGAAAAACCCATAGAACAACGCACTGTTCGTAGCGCTTAAGGCTTACATTTAAAGGGGAGCACAGCATGGCTTTAACTCGTGATCAATTAGCGCAACGTGTCGCGCAAGAATTTGAAGATGGCTATTACGTTAATCTAGGCATTGGTATACCAACGCTGGCCGCCAATTTTGTTCCCAAAGGTATGAATGTCATGCTGCAATCCGAAAATGGCATTTTAGGGATGGGGCCATTCCCCTTAGATGAGGATGTAGACGCCGATTTAATTAATGCCGGCAAACAAACCGTTACCATGGTGCCGGGCGCATCATTGTTTAACTCAGCCGACTCTTTCGCCATGATCCGGGGCGGTCATGTTGACCTCACCGTACTCGGTGCCTTTGAAGTCGACTGCCAAGGCAATATCGCCTCTTACATGATTCCGGGGAAATTAATTAAAGGCATGGGCGGCGCGATGGATTTAGTTGCTGGGGCCGACAACATTATCGTTACCATGACCCACGCGTCCAAACATGGCGATTCAAAACTATTAAACCAATGCACACTCCCCCTTACCGGCAAGGGCTGCATTAAACGCGTGTTAACCGATATGGCTTTAATGGATATTGAAGATGGACATTTTATTCTTCGTGAAAGAGCACCCGGTGTGAGCATTGAAACCATTAGAGAAAAAACGGCAGGGCCACTGGTGGTACCTGATTATGTGCCTGAGATGGCGATTTAAGCCGCTTAAATTAATCGCCACACAGCATATCGTGTAAAACTTCTGCGTTAAAATCTAAGGTCTTGGTTACTGCGCCAGGATGATTACGGCTCATCCATTCTGCCAGCGGCTTCATTTCAGGCGTGGTTAACGCTTGTTCCAATAAACGTTGCACTCTGGGTAAATAATGTAAATAGTGGGCTTTGCCATCACGCACACACAAACGTACAAAAATCCCAACAACCTTAATATGTCTGTGCGCACCTAAAACAGCGTAGTCATAATAAAATTCTGCCGCCTCGGCAGAGCTAAAATCTTTGAGGTACTCATCGAGTAATTGCTTTGCCATGACTGGGTCAACATCGCGGCGCGCATCTTCAAACAAAGACACTAAATCGTAAGCCCGTGAACCGATTAAGGCATCCTGAAAATCTAATAAACCGCAGCTGTCTAAACCCGTTTCACCCGCAATCAACATGAGATTATCAACATGGTAATCACGTAAAATCATACATTCTTTTTTTGTCGATAGCTTGGCTAAAAGTTGCTGCCAAATAGCGGTGTACTCTCTACGTAAATTAGTGTTTATTTTAGCGCCCGTTCTTGCAGGCCAATACCAATCGACAAACAAGGCCGCTTCGTCATCATAAAAACCAGCGTCGTAACGCGGCACATCAATTTTGTTAAGCGCTAAGTTGTTATGTAACCGCGCTAAAGCATGAGTTGCCAAGGCATACAAGGGCTCTGCATCGTTACCTGCATCCAGCAGCTGGGTATACGTTTGCGCACCAAAATCTTCGATGATGGCAAAACCATTTTCTTGATCTAGCTGATGAATTTGGGGGGCACGTAAACCAATCGACAAAAGGTATTGATCAATTTTTACATAGCTATTGATATCTTCGGTGTCGGGCGGGGAATCCATCAGCAGTGCCGACTGACCATGTTGGCTTAAACGAAAATAACGACGAAAGGATGCATCCGCACTTAACGCGTCTATTTGCCAATCACTCCAGGCGGTATTAGCCAAAAATTTTTCTCTTAAAATGGATCGCGGGCCATAATTGATATGGCTATCGGTAGCCGCCACTTTCACTCTTTTTTTTGAACACATATGCACTCCACAAAATACGGTAAATCAAAGGGGAAACACGCCTACTATCGACCAAAAAACCTTCCATTTTAGTATCCAGAACCGCAGCACCCAAGTTAATATCCCAGCCCTCAATAGGTGAGAAATAACGTTAAATCGCATCACCCGTTATTGCTACGTCATTGTTTACAATTAATAATATCAATTGTAACAAGTAATATAAGCATTGATATAGGGGGGCATCAACGCCATAAACATCTCTGTCACGCACACCACCACCAGCTGACTTATTCTCAATAATAACTACCACCCTGATTACACGGCTCAAAAAACCATAAAATCCTACATTAATTCGCGGTCAAGCCCTGCGAGCTTGGGGTTTCACTAAACCCTAAGGTATACTTTTCTTTTTAAGCCAAAGATATAGCCATGAACAATAGACACAATACAGACGATGTACACATCGCCGAGTTACGCCCGTTAATTTCACCGGCCATTTTAATTGAAGAATTACCCCTCAATGATAGCGCTGCAGGCGCTATCTACGACGTCAGAAAAACAATAGCCAATGTCTTTTCTGGCCAAGATGATCGATTAGTCGTTGTGGTTGGCCCCTGCTCTATACACGACCCAGAAGCGGCCATCGAATACGCCCAGCATCTCAAAGCCGTTATGAGCCAGTATCAAGATGAACTCATTATTGTGATGCGCACCTACTTTGAAAAACCTCGTACGACGGTGGGCTGGAAAGGTTTAATAAACGACCCAGAGATTGATGGTAGCTTTAACATTAATCACGGTCTTAAAATTGCCCGCCAACTGTTAATCAATATTGCCGACATGGGCATACCCACGGGCTGTGAATTTTTAGATACCATTTCGCCACAGTTTTTTGCTGATCTGGTTTCTTGGGGCGCCATCGGCGCCCGTACCACGGAAAGCCAAATTCATCGTGAACTAGCCTCTGGTTTATCCATGCCTGTAGGTTTTAAAAACGGCACCGACGGCAATTTGCAAATTGCTATCGATGCGATTGGGGCCGCGTCCAACCCTCACCACTTTCTATCTGTCACCAAGCAGGGCATTTCAGCGATTGTAGAAACCCGGGGCAATAAAAATTGCCACATTATTTTACGGGGTTCGACCAAAGGTCCTAATTACAGCGCCGAAGCCATCAAAGAAGTCACTGACACGGTTGAGACAAAGGGCTTATCACCTTACCTCATGGTTGATTGCAGTCATGGTAACAGCAATAAAGACTATACCCGCCAACCGATAGTGGCCCAAGATTTAGCCGAGCAAATTAGCGCCGGCAATAAAACTATTAGCGGCATTATGCTTGAGAGCAACCTTATAGAAGGCAATCAAAAAACGCCTGAGGTTTACGGGAAAAGTATTACCGATGCCTGCATCTCTTGGGAAACAACCGTCAGCACACTAAATGTATTAGCCAAAGCGGTAAAAGTTAGACGCGGATAATCATTTTTTCCTCAAAAAAAAGGTGCTGTGTTATTTATAACACTGCACCTTTTTTATTGTTAATAAAGTTAACCGCCGTCATTCACACTTAATTTACATGAGCCCATATCAAAAACAAATCAAATCCTCCAGCCTGTTTATACACTGGCCACGACTTTTATACTTATCCCGCAGCCTTTTCTATATAAGCACTGTTATAAGGCTGCGCTATGACGGCTTGTTTTATTTTGGTAGATGAGGTGCGAGGGTTATAACGAACCTGAACAATCTGTTTTCCTTCAGATTTTAAATAAGCCTCAACCGCAATATTATGAGGCTGGCGGCCCCAATCTTCACCAACGACAAATATATCGGCATTCAGCTCTTTGCATCCCGTCACATATTCAAGTTTATGGTAGGGCCTTACAATATCAACGCAACTTAAAGAGTTAAGCATTTCTACTCGTTGATCAAGCGGGATAACCGGTACGTTGGGCTTGTAAGAATTAACCACGCTATCGGAAGCAACTCCAACGGCTACAACACTGCCTAATGTTTTACAGTATTCGAGTAAAGCGAGGTGGCCTACATGCAATAAATCAAATGTGCCTACGGTATATACAATCATTGTGCTTCACTCCTTAATAAAAATAATTTTGTTGGGATTTACCGCGTATATTGTTACTTGTTATAAAAGTTTCCAGCTATAAATAGCGGTAATCAGCAGAGTATAAGCAGCAAGAATATAAACATTGATTAACTTGCCAGAAAGCTTTGGCGTTTTAATTTGTGAGACATTCAAACCGGCAAGCGTTAAACAGCTAATAGAAAGAATGACAATAAAAGCCCCCTCACTGAACGCACTTTCAAACAGGAATATAAAAACGAGAATAAGGCTGTTGTTGTCGAGCGCTAAACCGGTGTATTTCGAACCGCCCGAAAGGCCAAAGGTACTGAAATAACTCAACCGTATTCCACTGGCAGCGAGCATAATAAAAGCGCCTACTAAAAAGACAGGTTCAAATTTACCGTAACTCAGCAGCAGAATAGCCGGCGCGACTCCATAGCTTACAATGTCGATCAATACATCAAGTTGACCACCAAACGCACTATCATCGCCTGTTCGACCCTTCATTTTTCGTGCGATAAGGCCATCTGCCCAGTCAAAAGCAACGGCCCAGATCATGCCTATCATGGCGGCGTAATAAACACCCAAAATACTGAAGTAAATGGCTAAAATGGTGCAGGCCAATCCCACAAGCGAGCATAAGTTAGGCAGATCTTTAACGTAGGACAGTATAGTGGGAGGTAACTCTTGAGACTCGGCAATAGGTGTAGCCATAATAATCCTAAAAATGATGTCAATAACCTAGATCGCTATGATTAGATTATGGTGCAGGTATAACGATTGTAACAAAGACCGTTCGAGCCGAGAGTTGTGCGTATGAGCATACGTGGAGATAAGTTTTGGTATAAAATTTTGACTTTAAATAAAAAAGGGCAAGCCTATAAAGACCTACCCTTTTAAAAAAAATTATTGATTAAATGGCAACGATATTTTCGGCCTGTGGACCTTTTTGACCGTCAGTCACAGTGAACTCAACTTTTTGGCCTTCAGCTAGCGTTTTGAACCCTGAGCTGGCAATAGCGCTAAAGTGGGCAAAAACGTCTGGGCCAGATTCTTGTTCGATAAAACCAAAACCTTTAGACTCGTTAAACCATTTAACAGTGCCGGTAGTAGTAGACATAATAATATCCTGAAATTTATATAAGGGGGCCTTCAAGAGGCCTGAATCGCAAAAAAATGTAGCTGGAACTTAAAAACTTCAGGACGAGGTATTACGAATAAAACAGCGAAATGTAGAGTGTAAATGCACGGCATCTTTCTAACTGCTGATCATTCTATAGACAACATGCAAAATTGTCCAGTCTTATTGATTTTCATTTCACTACGGCTTATCTTAAAAAGATAATTAATAAAGCTCTCTGTCGACCTGAACGCAGTGAATAATTTCAATACCACAAAAATCAAAGCTTACAGAGAGACCCTTCGCGTTGCAGGTAATCATCTATTTAAAAACATCACGGCGGCTCTGTTATCTTTTTACACGTCGCGGATTTCAGTCGCCAGTGCGACACATTGAATATTGACGGCCAGTGGGCGACACTCACGGTCGACTAAAACCCAATGTGAGATCACTATGCCAAAGACATATACCCGACTGACCGAAGACGAACGATACCAGATTTATGAAGGAGTGACA
>JBNMPS010000032.1:0-21228 GCA_051277005.1 Pseudohongiellaceae bacterium | reverse complement strand
ATTCGTCCAGAATATAACGCTTTCTTACCCTATAAGCGGGCTGTCGGATTTATTTACACTAACAATCCATTCCGCTAGGCCTTACTAAAAACAACATGATATAAACAATAGCTTACTGATTCTGGCCTGTTTTTTGCTTAATTCCTGAGAGCTATCATTATCCTTTGGTTTATCGGCAGAGCAGAACATATCTACCGGAATATTGAAGTAAAGACTTTATTAATGTACTTGGAAAAATAAATGAATATTTTAAAGAAAACTTTATTAGCCGCTGCGCTTGTAGTTCCTACTGCCGCTAACGCCCACCTTGTAGGTGTTGGTTATACTGCAGAAACTAACGGTGACGTTACTTTCTTTGGTCAGACCTACCATGGAAACGCGGCAAATCCCTTAGGAGAGACTACCGGCTTGACAATTGGCGGTACTTTATACTCATGGGATGGTGTTTTACACGGCACCACTCAAGCGCCTTCAGACCTGGATGTTTACTTTCCCATTATGAATCGCTCTTTCGATGCTTGGTTCACCTTGACGGTTAGTGGTTTAACTGATGGCGTTACTAGCATTGCTGGTAGCACTGCCGAGCTTAATGACTACTGGGATGGTAGCACGTCTTTCAATATCGATGTAATTGAAGCTTCAGAACCATCTAGCTTGGCACTTCTTGGTCTTGGCCTTGCTGGTTTAGGTTTTGCGCGTAAAAAGCGTTCTGCTTAACCCAGAGATTTATCATTGCTAAAAAGCCCCGACTTGTTCGGGGCTTTTTTACTTATTTTTTGTCTTTTAGAGACTTTTCTGGGCCCCATTGATTCAATTTTTTCACACCCAAAGCAGTTTTTTACTTCGCAAATAAGCGCCATTCGCCCCCCTTTAATTAATATTAGCACTATCTATTTGTGCAGCAGTTCACACTTAAAAAATCATAGTTCAATCATTAGCTACAACGAAGTTATCTATAGTATGCTCTGGTAACCATTATAATAAGGTTATCAACAGCCATTTATGAAACATCTTTTTTCTATCTTATTCAGTATCCAGATAGCGGTGTTGTTAGTGGCATTAGGCTTTATATTTTATTCCCCTTTACCGCCAGAGTTCATGCTGCTTGATCAGCAACTGTTATCACTAACCGGCGGTGAGAGTGCCCTCTCCAATCCGGCCCACTGGCAACGCCATAACTGGTACCCATTACTCATCATAATGCCTTGGGTAATGACTCTATCCGTTGTGCTATTTTTGCTGCCACGGCTACGGGCTGTAACTGCCACTCTTGCGAGCCTATTATTGATAGCCGCCCTCGCAGCGTTACAACTTATTGCTCAACTGCGATTGGAGTTGCATTTACCCCAGGGGCTATTAATTCAATATCTTATTTTTGCATCCCCAGTCATTATTCTGTGGGCTTCACGCTGTAGAGCCTGGCGTCATATTTTAGCCCAACGAGATCAAGCCTACATGGAGCTATCATCCCATAAGCTGCAACAGGGCCAGCTTGAGCAAGCACATCGTTATTTAAACCAATGCGAACCCTCTATAGCGCTGGCAAAACTAGGCTACGAATTGGCACAGCAACATGAACAAAAAAGCTCTTACCAAAAGGCACAGGCTACCTACCGCTGGATAGCGGGATTTGCCCCCAAATATAAAGATGTGACGGTAAAAGCAAACGCCTCTTTAAGTGAGATAGCCATACCAACCATTAATAGTATGGAAGCAACACAAACTATGGCAGTGGGTGTCGCCAATAAAGCGCAAACTGTATTGGGCCGCTATCAAATTCAAAGGGAGCTGGGCCGCGGCGCTATGGGTATAGTCTATCTCGGTATCGACCCTAAAATATCACGACAAGTTGCCATTAAAACCCTCAATTACAACGCTTTTGAAGAGGCCGACTTAGAAGAAGTTAAACAGCGATTTTTTCGTGAGGCCGAGGCTGCCGGTCGACTAACACACCCTAACATTGTCACTATATTTGATGTCGGCGAAGAACCCGATTTATCATTTATAGCCATGGATTATATTGCCGGCGAAACCCTTCGCGAACATATAACCACCGAGAATCTATTAACAATACCCCTTGTATTTCAACTCGTCGCTCAAGTAGCGGATGCGTTAGATTACGCACACCACCTACATATTGTGCACCGTGATATTAAACCGGGCAATCTGCTTTATAATCCCGAAAACCAACAGGTCAAAGTTGCCGATTTTGGGCTTGCACGTATTGTCGATAATTCTCGAACCAAAACCGGCAGCATTTTGGGCAGCCCTATCTATATGTCACCAGAGCAGCTGAAAGGCCATAAGGCCACCCCGGCCTCTGACATCTATAGCCTTGGGGCGAGTTTGTATCAGCTTTTAACCGGCCAGCCGCCTTATAATGGCGAAAGTATTGCGGACCTTGCTTATAAGATCGTTAATGAAAAATTTACAAATGCACGTGAGATACGTAAAGAGCTTCCTGCAAGCGCCACTCGCATTATTAATAAGGCGATGGCAAAAGATGCCGATAAGCGCTATGAAAATGCTGCAGCCATGGCCACAGCGCTGCGCAATGCGTTAAGAAAAGATTTTGGTATTCGTGATTAATAACAACACCAACTTAATCATTAAGCTTTTTATAATATAAACTTTCTATCATTCACAGGGATTTCAAATGACTATTCTGGCTCAGCTCGTCGATGATGTCGTAGTTAATAAATTTCAAATCACCAACACCAAAGTGACCATTGGTAGACACCCCGATAGTGACATTCAAATAAATGATGCCGCCATCAGCAGCCAGCATGCACTTATCACACTCGAACCGAGTAAATACATTTTAGGCTCTGTTGATATTTATGTCGAAGACTTAAACAGTAAAAATGGCACCTTCGTGAATGACACCGAGATAAAAAATAAACAGCAACTAAGTGATAACGATGTCATACGTTTTGGATGGAATGAATTTAAATTAATCGATGCCGACCCTGTATCACTAGAGCAAACCGCTATCATTTTAAAATAATTGATACAGCGTTAAAGCTGATAAGAGCCAAGAGACGTGATTTGAAGCCCCTTTAAAACAGGTATTCACTCTTTAATATGCTTAATGGTATTTACCCGCGCTTTGAGTGGGGATTTCAGAACTCCAGCATCTTGATTAAAAAGCTACCCCCTTATCATTATCATCCATTAATCCGGTAACAATAAATAGGTGATTGATAAAAATCATCCAAGTTAAGCGTTTTCTCCGCGCTTAAGGAAGGCAGCGCAAAGTTATTACTGATGAGATAGCGAATCGTCGTTTTTTGCTCAGCCAACTTAGCATCAAGAGCTGCCATACCGGCAGGAAATAAATAACAAACAATAACTGAAGCCGCTGACAAGTCTGCCTTTAAAAAATCCTGTCGATACACCGTCAGATTTTTAAGGCCCAATAACTTACTGACTAGCATCGCCACAAACCACGGCATGATAGACAGTTCATAGCCAACAACCTGTCGGCTAGGGTATTTCACCGCCAAGCGAATAATTAAACTACCCCAACCACTCCCCAGATCGACGATAGGCCCTGACTCTGTACCAGCTCCGGCCGTTTCGACCAAATGCATCATGGCCTGCCGCGCTTTTTTGGAGCTAGGCATCGGCGATATGCCGACCATAACGGTACTCCAAATAATTGAAGTACCGACCAATAGAACTAGGGCAATTAGACTTAACTCAAAAGCTGACAATAGGAGACTCTTAGTAACAATGAATGGCTAACAGCAAGTGCTGATTAGACGATTATTCGGCAATGATAACAAAAGCCGGACTGTATAACCCAGAGAACAGTAACACCCATTAGTAAACCACTTGTCAAAAGCTACAAACCATCAGCATAGCGTTAGAGGTGAAACCTAAGCACGGGTCTTTGACCCTCGCTTCAATAATCTTTACCTTCTATTCAGGCACAACAAAAATTCAAATAACGAGCCCCATTAAGTTATGATGAGCAACATTGCCATCACTAAAATAGACCTCTATGCCGCAACCCAGTTCGTACCAGCAAACACTCAAAGAGACCTTTGGCTTTGATAGCCTACGTACCGGCCAAGAAGACGTTATTAGCCGAGTGCTACAAGGCCGCTCATCCGCCGCTATATTTCCCACCGGCTCAGGTAAATCCCTGTGCTACCAATTACCGGCGGTAATCTTGCCCCATCTCACCTTGGTAATTTCACCCCTTTTGGCCTTAATGAAAGATCAAATCGATTTTTTACGCTCAAAAAACATCCCTGCGGCCTCCATCGATTCCAGCCAAAGCTGGGACAAAAGCCAACAAGTGATGCAAGGCGTAAGAACCGGGGATATCAAGATTTTAATGATTTCGGTTGAGCGACTGAAGAATGAACGCTTTCGGCATTTTATTGCACAAGTCCCTATCTCACTGTTGGTGGTTGATGAGGCGCATTGCATTTCAGAATGGGGGCATAACTTTCGCCCAGACTACCTAAAGCTCCCCCACTACTGTAAAGCACTCAATATTCCACAAGTGCTGTTGCTCACCGCTACAGCAACACCGCCGGTTATTGAAGACATGGGCAGTAAATTTGGCATTGCTAAAACCGATATAATTATCACAGGGTTTTATCGCCCCAATTTAGATTTAACGATTACCGCCGCCACCGATCAAGAAAAACTCAATACGCTCTACCCGCTATTAGGCACTCAATCTCATCCGTCCCATTCACAACAGTCTCAACGACAACCCAGCATTGTTTATGTCACCCTTCAACAAACAGCCGAGTTTGTGGCAAAGCATCTTAATCAACATGCCAGTAGCCATCAAAAAAACGGCCGAAATTTTGCACAGGCTTATCATGCCGGTATGGACAGTGAGCGCCGCCAAGCGATTCAACAATCGTTTATGCAGGGTGACGTTAACTGTATCGTGGCCACCATTGCCTTTGGCATGGGCATAGATAAAGCTAATATTCGTAACGTTATTCACTACGACCTACCCAAGTCGATAGAAAACTACAGCCAGGAAATTGGGCGCGCTGGCCGCGACGGCAAACTATCTCATTGCACCGTTATTGCCAATAAAGCGGGGTTAAATACCCTAGAGAACTTTGTTTACGGTGACACGCCTGATTTTGAAGCCATCGCCTTTATTTTAGACGAAATAAAAAACCAGCCAGAGCAATGGGAAGTGATGTTGCATCGCTTATCGAAAGATAGCAATATTCGCGTACTACCGTTAAAAACGTTAATGGTCTACCTCGAGCTGCACAACATTATTGAACCGCAATACAGTTACTTCGCCGATTACCGTTTTAAGTGCCATCAAACACCACAGCAAATAGCCGCCCACTTTCAAGGCGAGCGACAGCAGTTTATTGAAACCATTTTTACGTGTTCTCCCAAAGCAAGAACCTGGCATACCGTCGACTTTGATGCCCTTTGGGATAACCATCAAGCAGAAAGAAAACGGGCGGTCACCGCTATCGATTACCTAAGCGAAAAAGGCTGGATAGAATTAGAAAGCAAACAAATGACCGAGGTATATCGCGTCGTCAATACTCACTACAACACTCAAGAACAAGCCACCAAGCTGTTCAACTTATTCAAACAAAAAGAAAGCAGTGAAATTGAACGTATCAATAATATGATTGCCTTTTTTGAGAACAAACATTGCCTAAGTCACGACCTTTCCCACTATTTTGCTGACCACAATGCACCGGTACAATGTGGTCACTGCTCAGTTTGCCGTGGCAATATTACGACATTACCCGTAGCCGCTGACTTGCCTGAAATCACCCCTGACACACTCAAAAACTGGTGCGATCCATTTATTAGCATCTGCAAGACTATGCCCTCTGCCGCTGCCCTTACGAGGTTCTTAAATGGTATGACCTCGCCCTTAAATACCCAAGTAAAAGCACGCCAGATGAATGGCTGGGGGCAGCTAGAAGCGCATCCCTTTGCTAACGTCCGCGAATTAGTTAGCGAGCTCTATTCGCTAACACCATAATATAGCCAATCAATCTAACAGTAGCGGCCTAAACACTCTATAATCGCGCTCCTCGTTGACAGTCATCCGTCAGCTCGCACCTCATTCAAAGGACACAGCATGCGTTTTACCTCTTTAGGCCTGGCACCCGATCTCCAAAAAGCTCTAGATAGCTGTGGCTATAAAGACATGACCCCCATTCAGCAGCAGGGCATTACCCCTGCGAGACGCGGTCAAGACGTGCTTGCTAACGCCCAAACAGGGACCGGTAAAACAGCCGCTTTCTCACTACCCATTCTGCAACAAATGCTCGATCGCCCCAAAAACACCGTCGCCAACAGCCCTCGCGCGCTAATTCTTACCCCAACCCGTGAGCTGGCCGAACAACTCGCCAACACCATCAAAGGCTATGCTCAGTTTACGCCAATAACCGTAACCGCCATTTTTGGGGGCGTTAAAAGCAGCGGCCAAGAGAAAAAACTTAACGCCGGTGTTGATATACTCATTGCCACCCCAGGCCGCTTACTTGAACATATCGTGCAATGCACCGTGAATCTCGCCAAGGTCGAGTTTGTGGTATTGGATGAAGCCGACCGTATGCTGGATATGGGTTTTGTCGCTGACGTGACAGATCTACTGCAAAAAACCCATAAAAAATGCCAAACTTTATTGTTCTCCGCCACCATGTCACAAGCGGTAAAAGAGCTGGCCCACAAACTGCTCAACAAACATCAAATCGTTAGCGTCGCCAAGCAAAATGCCACAGCCGATACCGTCAGCCACGTAGCCTACCCCGTAGAAGAACGCCGTAAAGCAGAGCTATTGATATCGCTTATCGAAAAGCACAGCTGGTTTCAAGTATTGGTCTTTACCAGCACCAAAGCCCAGGCCGATGCGCTGATGAAAGCGCTTAAAATCGATAAAATAAAGGCCGCACTCTGCCACAGTGATAAAAGCCAAGGCGCTCGCCGCCGAGCCCTCGCTGATTTTAAATCCGCAAAAATTCAAGTGTTGGTTGCCACAGAAGTAGCCGCTCGCGGCTTAGATATTCAAGGTTTGGAGCAAGTCGTAAACTTCAACCTGCCGTACCTAGCCGAAGACTACGTACATCGTATTGGCCGTACAGGGCGTGCGGGCAACAAAGGCCAAGCCATCTCATTTATTAGTCGAGAAGAAGAACGCTCACTCCACAATATCGAGAAACTCATTGGCAGCACGATTAAGCGCATTCACCTGCCCGAGTATGAAGTGGGCAAGCGCGACGCCTTAGTCGAGAAAGTGGCCAGCAACAGCCGTAAGCAGCGCTCCAACAAAGTTAGCCAAACTAAAATTGTGCGCAACAAAGTTACCTCAAAGAGAAAAAAATAACATTGTTAGCCTATGGATTCCGGCTCAAGAGGCCGGAATGACCGCTTTATTATCTCTGACACCGCTTATGGGTGCTCATTGATAAAATGACCTCAGCACTCCTTGGCTGAAAACTCACTCAGTCTAGCAACCACCTCAGGTGCAGCGCGTAAGCGAAAAAATGCACCGGCAGCATCGGCACGCTCTTCAAGTACTTCGCAGGAGGCAAAGATGTCCCCGCGTAAACCCTGCGCCGACCAAGGTAATAAAATCTCGGTTTCAACCAAACGCTCTTGAAAAACGTTCACAATCGCCTGATGTAACTGCGTTATATCGTCCTTACAGCGCGCGCTAAGAACAATACAGCCGGGATATTTAGCTTGCAACGCTGCCGTACGCTCTTGTTGTGCGACCGCGTCCTCTAGATAGTCAATTTTATTGAAAACCCGAATGCGCGGCACACTATCGGCACCAATCTCCGCCAACACTTTATCGGTTACTTCTAGCTGCGCCTCAAACCCGGGGTCGCCTGCGTCAATAACGTGCAGCAACAGCGATGCGCTAAGGGCTTCGTCTAACGTTGACTTAAACGAGGCAACCAGCCCATGCGGTAAATTCTTGATAAAACCCACCGTGTCACTCACCAAGACCTTCGGTACACTTTCTGGCTGCAAGGTACGGACTTTGGTGTCTAATGTGGCAAATAATTTGTTAGCCACTAGTACTTCTTTGCCGGTCAAGGCGCACATCAAAGTGGATTTGCCCGCGTTGGTATAACCGACCAGCGCCACCTGCTCTAGCCCCTGTTGTCCCTGGCGTCGCGATCGCTGGGTATCGCGACCCGCCGCCATGGCATCAATTTCTTTTTGCAGCTCGGCAATACGATCGCGAACCTTTTGACTGTCGGTCTGGCTTCGTGACTGCCCTGTACCGCGCCCGCCAGTGCCGCTGCGCTGCCGACCTAGCGGCCCTTCTCGCTTAGCCGCCTCACGCAGGCGCGGCGCCATATAGCTCAAACGCGCAATTTCAACTTGTACCCGAGCAGCGTGTGAACTGGCATTACGATGAAAAATCTCAAGAATCACCACCGTGCGATCCATTACCTCGCAACCTAACTCATTTTCTAAATTGAGCGACTGGGACGGCGAGATTTCGTGGTCGACCAAAATAAAATCCACTGCATCCCTAGCCTCCAACGAATCATTCTGGTCCGGGGCCTCTAAGCCGGCTTGCTCACACTGTAAAAATTGTCGTATTTCTTCACGCTTACCTACTCCCATATACGCCGTCGAGTCGAAAGAGGAGCGCTTTTGAGTAAACTGACCCACCACCTCCATCCCTAACGTCTTTGCAAGGTCACCCAACTCGGCCAACGACGACTCAAATTCAACATCACTGACATTGTCCAATTGCACGGCAACAATCAGCGCACGCTGAAGGCAGGGTTTTTCGGGGTTTGGCATAAAGTAGTTTCTCATGGAATGGGGGGCGCAAACGTTTAAACAAAACGTCACGCAGTGTGAATTGTACACACAATCTTGGCCGGGCACCTGAGTATAGGCAGAACAAATTTCCTTTTACGCCCAATCGACAGCAGGTAAAGCCCTGCCAAGGTTCAAAGCATGGGTTTCAAAGCATGGAGTTCAAAGCATGGAGTTCAGAGGATGACCCCGACTTTTTACTTTGACTGATGTTATTATTTGCCTATTCGTTAGATAATGACGCTTTTGAGGCATTGTCAGCCATTTACTCATTGATTACGCCATATCATGAACCGAAAAAAGAAAATCAACCAAATATTTAAAAAGAAGGTTAAAAAAGCGACGGCTAAACTTAACCCCAAAGCTAAAGAGCCCTATATCACTAAGGCTAACAGGCAGAAGCTAGAGCCAAACGGTGAGGCTCCAGCCAACACATAAAGGCTAAGGCCTACCGTAATGACTTGCTCCTAGAGCGGGTTAACCCAGTTTATTAGGAAGTATCCATGACCAATAACGATGTTTTACGCCGCATACGCTATACCTTTGATTTTAATGATACAAAAATGATGGCTGTTTTTGCGCTGGCAAATAACCCGGTAACCAGAGAAGAACTTAGCGATTGGTTGAAAAAGGATGAAGACCCCGCTTATATAAAATGTAATGACCGTACCCTGGCGATATTTCTCAATGGCTTAATTATTGATAAACGGGGCAAAAAAGATGGCCCTGACCCTGTACCTGAATCGCGTTTAACCCACAACATCATCTTTATGAAGTTAAAAATTGCTCTTAACCTAAAAGCGGATGAAGTGATCGATATAATGCAGGCTGCTGATTTTAGAATGAGCAAGCATGAGCTCAGTGCATTTTTCAGAAAACCCGAACACAAGCATTACCGTGAATGTAAAGATCAAATATTGCGTCATTTTTTAAAAGGCATACAGCTCAAGTTTCGCGGCGATGCTGAAGAAGACGAAGAAGAAAACACATAAAGTCGCCATTCATGTTATCGGTTTTATGGGGGACGGGATTATTTTTTAATCCCCCCCCCGCTATAAACTCAACATGCGACAGCTACAATAATGATTTAATCCTGCCAAAATCCCTTTCGATGTAAATACTGACTGAAATAGACTAGACCAAGCATAATGGGTACCTCCCAAAATAAGCCCATTGTTGTCCCTAGAGCAGCTTGCGAACTTACCCCAAACAAAGAAATGGCTGTGGCAATAGCAATCTCAAAATGACCGGAAGAGCCGATAAGAACCGTGATAACGGCCTCTTTGTATTTTAATCTGAAAAGTTTAGTGATCAGAATATTTAACCCTACAATAAGGGCAAATCCAATTAATAACGGTATGGAAACCAGTAACATTTCTTGAGGATTATTGATCAGCACGTTACCGTTCAAAGTAAACAGAACCAGCAGCGTTAAGAGCAACGCGACAACGGCTATTTTACCCACAACAGGCCGGTACGTATTTTCAAACCAATCCTGCCCTTTGTTTTTTTACCAACATTTTTTTAGAAACAATACCGGTAAGCATAGGGATACCAATAAAAACCAATACTGAGATCATCAGTTCATAACTATAAATCACAATGCCTTGCACCCCCGTTAACAACACCACAACGGGGGCGTAGAGGAACATGATGGTCACCGTATTGATGCTGGTAGTAATGACATTTTGTTCTTGGTTACCCTTAGCCAAGCTCCCCCAAACAATCACCATAGCGGTACATGGGCTGGCACCCAGTAGAATCAATGCAACAATCAATTGATCCTTGCCACTTAAAAAATAGTACGCCAAAAAAGCGGTTATAGCCTGGGCCATGATCCAATTAGAGATTAATGTAAGCAGTATCGGTTTAGGGGCCTTGGCCAGCTTTTTAACTTCACTCATCTGAAAATTGAGAAGGGCCGGATACATCATTAGAAACAAGCAGATGTCAATTGGAACAGAGACATTGCCAACCTGCCATTCATTTAACCAAACACTAATGCCAGGTAAATATTGAGAGAACCCAACACCCATGAGCATGCATAGCAGCACCTATAACATAAGGTTTTTTTCAAAGGTGCCAAGTGAATGTTCCATTAGATAACCTCTATTCAAACATACTGTTTCAGCATACATTAAAGATTTATGGCGGGGCACTCACTATAAGAGGTTCAACCTAACCCCACTGCGGGGAGTGAATCGCACCTAGCTCTACTTGCATTACGCAAAAGCCTCATCCAAATAAGCCATAAGTTTTCGCCTAGCTTTATGCTCCAGCCTTATATTGGCTACCAACGCTTAAACTCTCGAAAGTGTTTTTCAGCAGTGAGTATTTTTTGCACACTTTTAAGGTGTTAATAACATCGTGATAATTTTTTACATTCGCGGTTTTTAGCTACGCCTGACTGACTCTACTCAAAGTATAATCCAGTAACGCTAATCCCTGTTCGACGGGTAACGACATAATAGAATCAGACAATAGCCTTACTCGCTAGCTGTCTCTTGATATTTAGCCATTAATGCTACCGCTGCGGCTAAAGCCTGCTTACGCCACTGCTCTTCAATATTGACTATTTCGAATTCACGCTCGGCTTGTGCGCCGCCCCAATTTTTTCGATCGTCTTCACTGGGCACGGCATCACTCGCCTCTTTAATAGCGTTAAACACCATAAAATCCGCATCATCCTCTGCACGCAGCCAAAATACCAACTTGGCCATTTCTTGTGCGCAAGCGATAACACTCAGTTTGCCTGCCATTAAATCGTTGGCACGGGCAACCACTCTTCGACAATGTTTTTTCCAGGTTGACTCATTGGTCACCCAGTCTGGACGGATCATATGCTACTCACTCTAACGATGACTCAAAGGCAGAGTCACTCAAAAATTAAAAAAACGTGTGTGTATTGTACTCTTTTATCACAACACTAAGACTCTTCCTGCCTATAAAAAACGATACTTTCACCTTGTTATTAAGAATAACGATTTATTGATTTTTACAATAATGCAGTAAAGCATACAAGCCTTGTTAGACCAACCGTTAAGACATTGAATTTATTAGGCTTTTAACTTAGCTTAGAGCCTATAAATATAGTTGTAATGCCCGCGCCCACAAACCACTAATGTATCCAGCAAGAAACAATCTTTAGCCGTCATATTAGAAGGAGCCGTCGACTTTTTGATGCCAATATTACGTTTATCTTTTTTCAAATACCGATACATCGTTTCAAAACGGTGGTTAAAATCTATGTCTTGGGCGCGCAAATCATAATAAATATGTTCGAAGTTACCATACGATAAAGTAACACCTGCCAACCCAATCTCAATCATCTTATTTAAGTAGTGCTCATAGGCTTCAACTAAATAGGTCGCCAGATCAATTTTATCGAAAACGGGCAGCTGCATCGTATTGCTAGCGTCAAGTGCGCCAGCGCGCAGTGCTGTATTGCGCTGGTTACCCATAAAATTATAGTGTTTTTTGTCGCAGCTAATCACGCCTGTTTTGAAATTGCAGTGACTAAGGCCGCCGTGGTTATTAGTGACGCTATGCGAGCGAGTTGTCACTGCTTGTTTTGTTATTTTTTTTGTGGGGATTTTTATTGTAAGCCCTAATTTTCGCGCGTAGGGCTTTAGCAATAATGATTGTATTAAGGCTGTGTTTTTTTGAAATTGATTAAAACGGGGTAATCTTTCGCCTGCGCCACTGGTTTGAATCTCACAATATAGTTGCTCGTAATAGGTTTTTGCCATTGAAAAACAAAATTGATTTGCTTGGCTAGCCGATGAAAACGCAACCAATATAACAATCAGAAAGTGGCCGCACCGTGGTGACATATTGTTATTGATAAAATTGTTCATTGTGTAATGGTTACGCCCCCTTTAGCCCCGCCCATTTTAATATCAGTTACGTATAAAAAAAAGTACTAACCCAGCCCAAGATGCAACCAATAAAACCCAGGGAGCTAACGAAAGTGCCGTTATTTTTTTCGGCTGGCCCTGCAAACCATTATGAGCCATGTTAATTTGCTGCGCATCAGCCAGCTGTTTTTTCAACTGTTTAAATTTTTTGTCACGCTCACGATTGTTGATCTTCGTTTGATTTCTAACCGTCGCCATGCCTTTTTCTATCGCTTGCTGAACTTCTTTACGTTGCTGCTTGGTAAAACTCACCGATACAGCGGCAGAGGTGATCGTTTGTAGCTGCTCCTTAGCCTCAGAAGACAGTTTAGGTTTATTGCTTTTTTTATCAGACCGGCTTCGTGTAGCCATTAGACATTACCTATTAATATAATGAGTTCAATTATAGTGGATCAACATCTTAAGGCCAACGCCTGAATGACCGTAAAAAAGCGCTAAAACGGTGGAGGCCTCTATATGATTCGCCGCACTTGTCTATTTTGAGCAAACTGCCATAATCAGCGAATGAACAAAAACGATCTTGAACGATTAAAGGCGCAATTGATTGATCTTAAAGCCAGTCTTTTAAAACAAGAAGACGAGCACAAGCAATCAAGCCAACCGGTTGAATTAGATCAAGCGAAAGTCGGCCGACTTTCGCGCATGGATGCTCTGCAGGCACAAGAAATGGCGCTGGAGACAGCACGACGATGCCAGCAACAAATTTTAAACACCAACAAAGCCTTACTCCGCATAGCGTTGGATGACTATGGGATATGTATGGAATGTGACGAGGATATTGATATACGACGCTTGGAATGCGACCCTGCTTGTATGCATTGTATTAAGTGTGCCGAGAAGCTGGAGTAGCGGTTTTTTAATCGATTAACGAGGCCAAGCTTTTTCAAGATCTACGAAGGTAAACAAGCATTTCTCACTTTCTCACATTATCGTGCCCAAAAACGATAACGCTGTCTTTAGGGGTGATCACCCGGGAACACCCACTTTAATCGCCCTAAAAGGTAACTCACCTCATCCATTTAAGTACAACAACTAGGGTTCAGTCATGGTAAATACATTGAATAATGGCACCACTAACAACAAGCCCTCTAATTATGAAAAGGTGCGTGCAGAGCAGTTGGAGTACAACGCTAAGCGAGCCAAGGGTTATCGCGAGCAGGCGCTAAAATTATTCCCTTGGATTTGTGGCCGCTGTGCGCGTGAATTCGCTCGCGTGGGCCTATCTGAATTGACGGTGCATCATGTTGATCACAATCACGATAATAACCCCACTGATGGCAGTAACTGGGAATTATTGTGTATTTACTGCCACGATGAGGAGCACAGTAAATACGAAAATTTAGTACGCTATGGCAGTACCACCGAAACTAAACCGGCCGCTGCCACCCATAACCCTTTTGCAAACTTGAAAGACATGATGAAGTAATAATTTAAGGTACAAAATGCTCGATTATTACGTTCTTAATCACTCCCCTTGAGAGGCTACGGCTTAAGCAACAAGTACGATAACGTAACATTCACGAGCCACACGTCCTTTCAGTAATCATTATTAGAGTAAAAGCCCAATGTCAAAGAACTCAACCTATACCCCACCAAAATCTAATGATAACTGTAAAATATCATAGGCATCATCGCGCTGCTGGCACAGCGCCATCGCATTTTGATAAAGGCGGCACCCCTGAAAATGATCAATGTTATTTTGAATGCATACAAGCCGAAGCGCCAGGTAATATCTGTAATGGGGTACCACCCGGTTATTCTCTCGAAATAAGTGGCTATTGATAGTCACTGTGTTATTCACCCAGCAATAAACACTTTTATAGCGTTGGTAACACCATGATTAACTGGCAATGTTTACCCTTTTCACAACTCAGCACTCATCAACTTTATGATCTACTCAAATTGCGGGTCGATGTATTTGTGGTGGAACAAAATTGCCCCTACCACGAACTCGATAATAAAGACCGAGCCGAAGGCGCCTATCATCTATTAGGTGTTGAGGATGACACATTGGTTGCCTATGCGCGCTTATTAACCCCTGGTATCTCTTTTGATAATGCCAGCTTTGGCCGCGTGGTAACTCACTCCGGCTCTCGCGGCAACGGACTGGGTACGCAGCTACTCAACTGTATTTTAGAGCACTGCCAGCAACTGTGGCCCAATCAGAGTATTGATATAGGTGCACAGGAGCCACTAAAGGATTTTTATGGCCGCTTTGGATTTACACAAATTTCGAATATGTATTTAGACGATGGCATACCGCACATTAATATGCGTCTTTGCCATGACTGAATATTCAAGCATTATTCTTATAGGTGTAGGTTATAGGTGTGAGTTATAGAGGTGATTTATAGAGGTGATTTATAGATGAGATGGGAATACTGACGTTTGCTCAATACCCTGAGGCGATCTCACTTATGGGCATAACAGCCGATCATAAACCCTGGCAACAGCAAATCTGCCTATTGTCGTGGTTTACAATCGGCGGCTGATACGGATTAAAAAGTACTTTTAGCCGCTTTCTTTTCTTTTTTCTCAGCGCGTTTCTCTTTCATTGTTTTTTCTGGCTTTTTCTTATCTGACTTTTGTGAATCTTTACCTTTAGCCATGACCATACCCTTTGGGTTAATTAATGAAGCCATTTGATTGTCTACCCATTAATGTAGAACCACAAGCTATCATTGTTTTCATTTCAGGAATAAATACAGGGGCGTTAAGATCAATAGAGGGAAACGCTAGCACATTGTATTAGCGATTATATAGTTGTAAAAACAAGGTTTGCACACATCCTTGTGGCTGAAGGCATGGCGCTAATCACTGCATGAGTGAAAGCGCCTAGAGAGCGTTAGGCAACTTTACGTTTATCTTGCTGGCTAGCGAGATACTCATCATAAGTACCTTGGTAATCAATCACGACTTGATCTTTAATTTCTACTACGCGAGTGGCCAATGACGAAACAAACTCTCTGTCGTGGCTAACGAATATTAAGGTGCCATCGTAATTGGCGAGAGCAATATTCAAAGCCTCGATGGCTTCCATATCCAAATGGTTAGTGGGTTCGTCCATGATAAGGACGTTGGTATCCATCATCATTAACTTGCCGAATAACAAACGGTTTTTCTCACCACCAGAACACACGCGCGCTTTTTTATTAGCATCGTCGGCGGTGAATAATAAACGGCCCAACATGCCCCGTACGGCTAAATCATCATGCTTGGGTGTGCGCCACTGCGACATCCAATCAAATAGGTTTAAGTCAGAGTCAAAATCAGCACTGCTGTCTTGTGGACAATAACCAATGGTGGCGTTTTCAGACCATTTAATGACACCGGCATTGGCTTGCAGATCATTAATTAAGCAACGTAAAAAGGTTGTTTTACCCGCACCGTTCTCGCCAATCACCGCAAGCTTTGCACCCGCTTCTAATATGAGATTACCGTGAGTAAACAAAGTTTCGTCATCATAGCCATGGGCTAAATGCTCTAACACCAAAGCCTGGCGATGTAGTTTTTTACTCTGTTTAAAACTTAACGATGGCGTTTGGCGACATGAGGTTTTCACTTCATCCAAACTAATCTTGTCCATTTTTTTAGCGCGTGAGCTAGCCTGCTTGGCTTTAGAGGCGTTAGCCGAGAAGCGATTAACAAAGGCTTGCAGCTCATCTATTTCGGCACTCTTTTTCGCATTTTCTGTTAGCAGCTGCTCACGAATCAGTGATGAGGCTTCCATAAAATATTCATAGTTACCGGGGTAAACACGTAACTCGCCGTAATCGATATCGGCCATGTGGGTACACACAGAATTTAAGAAATGCCTATCATGCGAAATAATAATCATGGTGCATTTACGTTCGTTAAGCACCGTGGCCAACCAATTAATGGTGTGTATATCCAAGTTGTTGGTGGGTTCGTCGAGCAATAAAATATCAGGGTTTGAGAATAGCGCCTGCGCTAATAACACCCGTACTTTATAACCCGGGGCAACTTGCGCCATAGAGCCAAAGTGAAACTCTTCAGCGATGCCTGCCTCAAGTAAAATATCACCGGCGCGGCTCTCGGCACTGTAGCCGTCCATTTCGGCAAACTCAACTTCAAGCCCAGCGACTTTCATGCCCTCTTTCTCGCTCATTTCTGGCAAGGAGTATATGCGATCACGCTCTTGTTTAATCTTCCATAGCTCAACATCTCCCATGATAACAGCATCAATAACGCTGTATTCTTCAAAGGCGAATTGATCCTGGCTTAGGGTACCCACTTTGGCGCCGGGGTTAATGGCAACATTCCCCGAGGTAGGCGCCAGCTCACCACTTAAAATCTTCATGAAGGTTGATTTACCACAGCCATTGGCACCAATTAAGCCGTAGCGGTTACCGCCATCAAACTTAGCAGAGATATTTTCAAACAAAGGCTCAGCGCCAAATTGCATGGTGATGTTTGCAGTCGTGATCAAAGGGATATTCCAAAACAAGAGTATATTAGGTGTTAGCCAAGGCAAAGCGATGTTGTAACACAATGGGGTTTAACCCAAAGTCGCTAATACGGCATACCTAAGGGGCCGCGCACTATATAGATTTAAAGACGAATTGTCGAGCCGAATCGTACAATAAATACACAAAAGCTTGTATTTGAATGTAAGCTTGAGTGATAGGCAGAAGTGGGTCTAGTCGCGTTATTTTTAGATGGATAAACTGGATGATCACAATCATCTCCCCACCCTGACCAACAAAAGTCCTACAATTTCCAAAATCAATAGTGATATAATACCAAAAATGAATAATCAAAACTTAGCTATAGAAGGGTCTAGTTTTATGAGCTTGCAGCTGGTAATGAGCGGGGAGATTATAAAAGGGTTTGATAGTAAGCTAACCCAAAAAAAATTTGCCAGAGAGTTTGGGCTAAGCATTGATGACGTTTCAGCCTTTTTTATTGGTGAAAACACCACCATCTATAAAAATTTAGATCGTGAAACCGCAGAAAAACATAAAAAAGATTTAGAAGATATCGGTGTTGAGGTTTCATTTAAATCAACCAATGATCCATCTTATACAACCAACAAACATCTTCTGGATAGCAAAAATGAAGCTGTAAACGTCCTAATGGGTGTTAACCGGTCAGGGCAGCGAACTATTGCTTGCCCACAATGCCAGCTTATTCACCTAGCATTAAACCCGTGCCGTAATTGCCATTAACTTAAAAGTTATAAGCCACAGAAAAGGCTACGGTACGAGGGGCGTTATACCCACCTGAAGCAAAAGGCCCAACGACAAAACTATTGGTCAACACCCGTTTATCTTCTAAATTTTTACTCTCAAGCGCCAAACGCCACCGCTGATCTTCACTCTGATATGCAATTAAGGCATTCCAAATAGCATGCTCCGGCTGAACCTGAGCGTCACTAAATTCACTGGTAGTATCAATGGGTGAATGAGTGAACGACTTAGATCGATAGGCCACATCTGTCGCTACCGTCAACTCACCCGCAGCAAGCGGCTTACGATACTCCGCCCATAGCTGCACACTCCAATCGGGAGAAAAACCAATTTCAGTCATGGCCACAATATCAATTTTCTGACCAGTGCCAGCCTCTAAGGTTTTATACGAGTCTATTTCAGCATCCAAATAACCCACATTGAGGCCCACAAGCAAGCCATCAACACTAGACAAATATGTTAGCTCTACTTCGGCACCGCTGGTGGTAACCTCCCCCACATTAGCAACGGTTTCACTCAATTCAGCACCCTCTAAAACAAAGGTCGATAGCTGTTTATCGGTGTAATCATTATAAAAATACTCCGCATTAACGCGCGGCCGGCCATTCAATATCGTTGTTTTTAAACCCAGCGTAAACGAATCGACAACCTCCGGCCGATAGATTGTCGACTCTCCTCCTGCATGTTTGAACCCCCCTGATTTAAAACCAGACGAGTAACCCGTATAGACTAAAGTATTGTCATTAAAACTATGATATAAACGCAGGCTAGGAGAAAACTCCGACCACTTTTTAGAAACATTAATATTCTCGTTCTCACTCAATTGAACAAAACTAGAATTACCTAAAGCAGTAAAAGAAGATGCCCAGTAAAGAAAACCAGGGCTAGCAGCAGCGGCCTCTTGCCCCGGCTGAACCGCAACAATGATGTGGGCACTTAACGACGCCATTAAAACTTCAACCTCAACAGGTTTGGCAGTGTAATCATTCATGCCGGCCGCCAAACACTCCTCCCTATCCCCTTCCATCGCTTTAGCGGTAAGAGTAATAATCGGCAGTGCATTGTTTTTGGCATCAGCACGTATAATTTTTGTCGCTTCTAGCCCGTGCATAACCTTCATTTGAATATCCATCAATACGGCGTCGTAGCGATTTTGGATAACCGCTTCTACCGCCTCCTGGCCATCGCAAGCTTCATCAATGCTGATACCGTGGTCTTCCAGTATCATTTCAAGTAAAAAACGATTTGAATGAATATCATCAACAACCAAAATATGACAACCACGTAAGTGCTCATAGCTGGTTATAGCGGTATCTTCTGAAGTTTCAACCGCTTGCTTATCCGCTAAGACCAAGGGGCAAGTGATATGAAACACAGAGCCTTCACCCAGCTCACTGACCACCCATAACGCCCCCCCCATAAGCTGAACTAAACTTTGTGAAATAGACATACCCAGGCCAGTACCACCGTATTCGCGGGTGCTTGAACTATCAGTTTGAGTAAACTTATCAAACAAAGTGGCAATTGCCTCTACCCCCATACCAATACCGGTATCCGAAATAGAAAAATGCAAACATAAATCCTGCTGGGTAATATTGACGGGGCTATCAATTACGGGCTTATCAATTGTATTATTGCCGCCATTATTTGTAACCAAGTCTACAGTAATATCGACTTTACCTTGGTGGGTGAATTTTATCGCATTACCAATAACATTAGTTAAGACCTGCCCCAGACGTTGATCATCACAGTGTAGATATACAGGAACGTTTTCACCGACATGATAAGAAAGGGATAGGTTCTTTGTTTGAGCTTCATGACTAAATAGAGGCAGGCGATGATATCGACCGGGGATAGTAACCTGGGATAGCGGGATTTCATCGCCCGACCTATACCCCTTATATAAACTGCCATTTTTAAAGGTATATACTTCTAGCCGACGAATAGAAACCAGCCTATGCTCAAGGATTAATTCAACATCTCGCTGCACCTTATTTTCAAGCGATAAGGCAAACTACTGCAGCTGGCTTGCTATGTTTGAGCTGTTGATTGATGTTTTATTGGCCGAGACAGCAGAAAATGTTTTATCGGTTGAAGAATAAAGCTGTTGATATACCTGCGAAGGATCAGTCATGCCTACAGTATTTGGAATAGCGACCCATACCGCTAGGTATATTACTATTCGCACTCTATGACCTTATAAAATAAAGCTCGAAAAATCGAGCTAGCGCTCAAGCTGCACCAGCCAATGGTCCACAATCAAACTCGTGTCAGCACCATTGATTATAGTCGCCTTGACGTGCACGGTAATCATATAGAAGAGTATGTGCAGGCAAATGCAATAAGAGCTAGACCCCCCTTACGCTAAAACCGCTCAAACTAGAAAAGATAATATCAAATATGCACATAGTGATATCATCCACCTTAGTCTAGCAGGATATTTTCAGTGTAAAAGTCTCACAAAACAACAAAGTCAACGGCACAGCAGTGACAATAAGTGTACTAACATCAATCGTTATTGGTTTAGTGAGTGGCTTTCAGCAAATTTAACGCTAAAGCTTCCGCCACCTTAATACCATCGATACCCGCCGATAAAATACCCCCTGCATAACCGGCACCTTCACCCGCAGGGAATAAGCCTTTGGTATTTAAGCTTTGTAAATCTTTACCGCGCTTTATACATATCGGTGAGGAGGTTCGAGTTTCGACGCCCGTTAAAATAGCATCATCCATGGCGAACCCTTTAATTTGTTTATTAAAGGCGGGTATAGCTTCACGAATCGAGTCGATGGCAAAGGCGGGTAAGGCTTTAGATAAGTCGCCTAGGCTAATGCCTGGCTGGTAAGAGGGGTTAACGTTGGCCAGCTCGGTAGAAGGTTGGCCTTTAAGAAAGTCACCGACCAATTGCGCAGGGGCGCTATAATTTTCACCCCCTAATTGATAGGCTAATTGCTCTAGTTTTCGTTGTAGGTCAATGCCCGCCAGCACATGCTCTGGGTAATCTTTTTCAGGCTCAATACCCACTACAATGGCCGCATTAGCATTGCGTTCTTTACGGGAATATTGCGACATGCCGTTAGTTACCACACAGCCTTCTTCAGAGGTTGCTGCAACGACGGTACCGCCGGGGCACATGCAAAAACTATAAACGCTACGGCCATTTTTGCAGTGGTGGACCAATTTATAATCCGCAGCACCCAGAATGGGATTGCCTGCAAAATCACCAAAACGGGCATCATCAATAACCGATTGAGGATGCTCTATTCGAAAACCGATAGAAAAAGGTTTAGCTTCAA
>JBNMPS010000031.1:0-21279 GCA_051277005.1 Pseudohongiellaceae bacterium | reverse complement strand
GCATGGAAAAGTTAAAAATTTTGATACTGGGTGGTTATGGTAACTTCGGGAAACGCATATGCCACTCCCTAGCCACATTAGATGACGTATCTCTGATTATTGCTGGACGTAACTTAAGCAAAGCGACGACTCAATGTGCAGCTCTGTGCGAGCAGTACCCCAATTTGACCACCCTGCCAACAGCAATCGATATCAAAAGCCCAGAGTTAAACGCTATCATTGGTGACCTAAATCCCTATCTAGTCATACATACCTCCGGCCCCTTTCAAGGTCAATCTTATGCCGTTCCCAAGGCATGCATTAGTGCAGGTGCACACTATATCGACCTTGCTGATGATCGGCGTTTCGTGTGCGATATAAGCGAACTCGACCAACAAGCAAAAGATAGCGGCGTATTGCTTGTCAGCGGAGCAAGCTCAGTTCCTGGGCTATCGTCAACGGTCATCGACCATTTCGCTCCACAATTTAAGCAACTGGAAAGTATTGAGTATGCAATTGCACCCGGTAATAAGCTTGAGAGAGGTTATGCCACTATCAAAGCGATTCTCTCTTATACCGGCCACCCCTTTAAGTCTTGGAAGGATGGAAAGTGGCAAGCAATCTATGGCTGGATGAATTCCACTAAAGTTGACTTGGGCGCTCCCATTGGCAAGCGATTAGTCGCCAATATTGATGTGCCCGACCTTGAGCTGTTCCCAGAGCGATATACCCCCGTCCAAACCGTACAATTTAAGGCAGGGTTAGAACTAGGTGTATTGCATAACATGATGTTTGTTATGGCATGGCTTGCCAAAAAACGAATTGTTAAAAATTGGGCTGCTTATACGGGATTTGCCTTAACGACTAGCAAGTGGTTTTATTTTTTAGGCTCCGATATTGGCGGGATGATGATTAAGCTCTCCGGCACTGGAGAAAATGGCGAGCCTAAAAAGGTCACTTGGACATTGATTGCAGAAAATGGCGTAGGCCCGTTTATTCCAACTTTGCCCGCTATATTGGTTACTAAAAAACTTATTAAGCAAGAAATTAAAGAATGTGGAGCCCAACCCTGCCTAGGACTTTTCACGCTAGAAGAGTTTATGGCGCTTGCTAAAAACTGGGATATCTACCAACAAATAAAATAATTCTTGCGACTCAAAATAGTATGAAAAAAACACCCGCTGTTATCAATCCGTTACGATTGATAATGCCGACAATATCGATTCTTTCAACCCAGGCATCATCGATCACATCCCTAACTCATTGATATTGTGTTGAATTCATTCAGTAATTCCTTCAATAATTCACTTCGTTTTTTTTGACTTTAACATCACACCCTAGCTTTAACCGGCCATCATTACGGGAGTAGATGATCGCGCCAGCCATTATTAATGCCATGCGATTATCGAGTATTGGAAAAGCCTAGCACTATAAAAATTGGTAATAATAGTGACATCTTTTATATCTTTGCCATACTCCATAGGTAAGCGCCGTATCCTGGAAACATTTTTGGCCATAATTCAGCCTTCTAATAAAATTCTAGGGGCGAGCGTTGCGACACAGCAAAGCTGTGAATAAACCCGACATCATTGTTCATAAACAGACTGTTGATTATGATTTTTGCGGCCTAGATAACATACATTGTTGAACCTATCGACTCTATAACGAGCGAGACAAAGGATACCCTTGATGAAATGGTATAAAAAGTCGCATTGGCGCATTATTTTAGGCCTGATTCTTGGCATGATTTACGGAGTTATCGCGGCTTTTAGCAGCTGGGGGGAGTTTACTCAAGACTGGGTCTCGCCTTTTGGTGAAGTATTCCTCAACTCCCTAAAACTTGTGGGCGTACCCTTAGTCTTAGGTTCGCTGGTCAGTGGTGTCGCGTCCTTAAGCGACGTAGCCAAGCTCTCCCGTATAGGTAGTAAAACTGTTGGCCTTTACGTACTCACGACCTTTATTGCCGTTACCTTAGGCATTGTCCTTGTCAATATTGTTCGCCCTGGTGACCAAGTCCCAGAAACTATGCGGGTTTCGTTACAGGATTCCTATTACAATGAGAACACCATTAACGCAGAGGATATAAAGAATACCCGCGAGCGAGGCCCATTAGACATTATAGTGAAGCTGGTCCCACAAAACTTTTTTGCCACAGCCTCCGATAATAGTAATATGCTACAGGTGGTATTTATTGCCATTTTTATCGGCATCGGCCCCTTATCGAGTTATTTTCCAGTTTAAGCCATCTCACTATTCGCTTGGTGGATATAATTATGCTGATGGCCCCCATAGGGGTATTTGCTCTGATCGCGAGTACAATCAACACCTTTGCCGGGGATGACCCTAGCCGCATTACAGAATTACTCGGCGCGTTAGGCCTGTACATGATGACCGTCATTGTCGGTTTGCTTATCCACGTTTGCCTCACCTATGGAACCATGCTAAAGCTTTTTACTCCTTTAGGTATAAAAGTGTTTTTACAGGGTATTGCCCCTGCACAACTCGTCGCTTTCTCCACCAGTTCCAGTGCCGCTACGCTACCAGTAACCATGGAGCGGGTGGAAGAGAAACTTGGTGTTCCCGAAGAGGTGTCTTCGTTTGTGCTGCCGGTGGGGGCCACGATTAATATGGATGGCACCGCTATATACCAAGCCATTGCGGCGGTATTCATAGCTCAGAGCCTAGGTGTTGATTTGAACTTAACTCAGCAGCTCACTATCATATTAACCGCTGTGATGGCGTCCATCGGCACACCAACGGTGCCCGGTGCCGGCACAATCATGTTAATTCTGATTCTAGAATCGGTTGGTTTACCTGGTGCGGGCATTGGTTTGATCTTGGGTGTAGACCGTATTCTCGACATGATTCGCACCGCTGCCAATGTCACGGGGGATGCGGTCGTTAGCGTAGTCATTGCCCACGGCGAAGGCCAATTGGGTGAACCGAATTTAAGCGAGGAAGATGATCACATCCAACTTCGTAAGCCAGATCGCGAATGACGTTGGTGAGCTGCACAAGCACCCATAAACTCACTCATTATTTTTGCTCATCACATAATATACTGCCGTATTTGATATAACTTACTGTCAGATGGCACAACTAGAAAGGGTCCATTAAGGTGACATGGTATAAACATCCTCATTTACGCATTATTGCCGGTCTTATTTTAGGGGCGCTTTACGGACTTGTTGCCACCTTTAATGGGTGGATAGACTTCACCCATGACTGGGTTTCACCGTTTGGTGAAATATTTCTCAGCGCCCTGAAATTTATCGGTGTGCCACTCATTTTGGGGGCGTTGATTACAGGGATCGCGTCTTTAAGTAATATGAGTAAACTTTCGCGTATTGGTGGACGCACCATCGCCATTTATTTGATCACCACGGCCATTGCGGTCTCAATTGGTCTAAGCGCGGTTAATCTTATTCGTCCTGGCGATCAAATTCCGGAATCGTTGCGCAGCGAATTGCAAATCACCTATTACGGCAGCGATACCAATCGCGATGAAATCCTTCAAAAAGCCCGCGATCGCGGTCCTTTACAAATGATTGTCGATATCTTCCCCGAAAATGCTTTTATGTCGGCTTCGGATAATCGCAAAATGCTTCAGGTGGTAATGATTGCTGTATTTGTTGGCATTGGCCTTATTCAGATACCCAACAGCCAATCAAAACCCCTAGTTGATCTTTTTTCTAGCCTAAGTTTATTAACGATACGCTTAGTGAATATCATTATGCTGATTGCGCCCATAGGCGTTTTTGCACTTATAGCCAGCACCATTATCAATTTCGCAGGGGATGATCCCTCAAGAATCAGCGATCTAATGGGCGCCCTGGGCCTGTACATGATGACGGTGGTTATTGGGCTGTCTATCCACCTAGCCGTCACCTATGGCACCATGCTGAAGCTATGGACGCCTCTAAGTATTAAAACTTTTTTACGCGGAATAGGCCCGGCACAATTAGTTGCTTTTTCCACTAGCTCAAGTGGTGCCACCCTACCGGTCAGCATGGAGTGCGCCGAGAGTAAATTAGGTGTTTCTGAAGAGATTTCTTCTTTTGTATTACCTTTAGGCGCCACCATCAACATGGATGGAGCGGCCTGCTATCAAGCTGTCAGCGCTGTATTTATTGCTCAGAGCCTCGGCGTCGAGCTCTCAGTAATGACACAAATCACCATTGCGTTAACGACCATATTAGCCTCAATTGGATCGCCTTCTGTGCCCGGCGCCGGGCCGATTATGCTCATCCTTATATTGGAATCTGCGGGGCTTCCAGGCGCCGGAATTGGCTTGGTATTAGGCGTAGACCGAATACTGGACATGATAAGAACGACCACCAACGTGACAGGCGATGCGGTGGTTGCCGTAGTGATCGCAAATACCGAAAAACAACTTAGCCCTATCAATTTAAGCGAAAATCAACCTCAACATCTTTAACACAGCGATACGCAAAACAGCTAAATGCCAACCGCTATGCACATATTAGATGGGAGACTTAAAGCCGTTATTAGCGGTTAGCTAAGCGAACAAAAAAGGAATGTATATACAATTGTTGACACATGCGTGAACTTTGCTAGTATAAACATATGTTTAAACACTTGGAGCATTAAGATGTTAGCGCAAGGTAAAATTCAAAAGTGGGGCAATAGTGCCGGCCTTCGTATTTCGGCAAAGCAGTTAGCCGTTGCTGGCATGGATTTGGGCAGTGACATTGACATTCAAGCCGATGATGGCCGTTTGGTTATTCAACTCCATGAACGCACCAAAGAGCAGATGTTTGATAAGTTGCTAGCCGAAGAGGAAGGCATGAGTGAATTATTAAAAATGGTGAAAGATAGCCTCGCTAATGCCATTGAAACCACCGATTCAACAACGAGTAATGTTATGGCTCTAGTTGAAAAGTTAGATAAAGCGGGGATTCAATAATGGGTTTAGGTGCTGAGTTTTTAGGTATGTTAAAAGATACCGTTCGTTTGACAGATTCGGTTGAGCGCTTGAACACGGCCAACTCTAAGCTGCGGAATAAAGTTGATAACATTGGGGATCGAGTGCTTAAACTTGAAACACGATTAGATACCTACGTTGAGATTGCCGGGCAGCAAAAAATAGCGAACAAATAGTCTCAATATATCTCTTGGGAAAACACACCAAGAGTAAACCTTCACCCCGTTTAACCCTGATAAAATAGCCCCTAATTCGATTGAGAATGTAGCTGTTAGTTACGCATAGAAACTGCAGACGATAACGATTAAGGGATTAATCTTTAGATTTAGGACGAAATGAACTAGGCAAAAACTCTATCCCAAAACGCCTGCCGAAGGCACAAAGTACTGGCAATGTAATAACACTGCCAGGTGTTATTGCAACAACCAATAATCCCGCAATCTTATGCACATCTTTAAGCTGCTCTAAGGCCGCTTTTATTTCATGTTCTTCAGGTTTACGTCCATTAGGCAGTTTATGAGTGAGTGCCTCAAAAAAGGTACGCACCATAACTTTAGTTTCAATATGTTCTTGGCTCAAACCAGCCAAAAGTGTGTCTAGCGTTTTAGAGTAGCGTTTAAGGGATGTTTTTTTAATCATTAAACTTTTGAACCCGCTTATTTATTCCAAGGCATACGCGCCAGCAACATTGCCATACCACAGGTATTGGTAATACCCGAAAAAATTAATCCTGCCCCAACAAACGCCGATAAAGCATAAAAGTTAGCGTTAACCGTCGCACCCAACATTGCACCTAGCAAAACCATTGAACCCGCAGCAATTCTAACCTGTCGCTCTAGTGACATAACAGAACCATTACCTTTTTCAATAGCACATCCTGCACTTTTCAAGGCTGATAAGCCACCATTCACAACGATAACGGGTTGATCAATACCCGCTAGCTGCTCAGCAGCCTTAACCGCTCTTTGCCCTGTGCCACAGAGTAAATATACCTCAGCGTCCTTTGCACATTTTTTTTGACCATTGCATCCGTCAATAAATCTTCATTAATTTCATGCAGCGGTATGTGCTCACAACCGGATAAAAACTCACTGCTAAATTCTGCAGCTGTTCTTACATCAATAACCAGCAAATCTGCATTTCGTTCTCTTAATTGTAAAAACTCATCGATTGAAATTTGTTGTACGCTCATAATTCACCTCACTCAGAACAATATATAGATTTAAGAACCTCAATCACTCTTACCGCTTTATCTCCACTTAAGCGATAAAAAATGGTTTGTGATTCACGCCGCGTATCAACTAGCTCGGCCTCTCTTAGCGTTGCTAAATGTTGAGACAACGCTGACTGGCTAATCTGAGTTCCAGCATTTAGCTCACCCACTGACAACTCACCTTCAGTAAGCAAACATAAAACCATCAATCGATGTTTATTGGCGAGTAATTTCATAAGGCTAGAGGCATCCTCTGCATGGGCCTCAAACTCAGATAATTTCATAACATAACTTAAGACATGACATGGTTTAGTGAACTATATTTCACAACTCTAATTTAGCAAAGCCTAATATAAGTTATCCATTTAATCCGCTGAAATCGCCACAATAGAGCTATTTCAGTAGAGCGCTATAATGCTCGGGGGAGAATCCACGGCCATGCATAAACCTCATGCGTTTAGCCTTGTCTTTAAGGTTGGTGGCATGGCTTTCGCCATATTTACGCTCATATAACTGTTGAGCAAGGTCTTGCCACTCATCCGCAACCACCTTTAGAGCCATGGCGATTAAATCGCCTGATACACCTTTCTGCTGTAGCTGATGACGCACTGCATTTGGGCCTTTACCGCTATTTTTTTTACTATTAACAAATGACGTCACAAAACGCTGATCGTTTTGCAGGCCTTCATTACGTAAACACAATAGCTGTTCTTTTATAAGTTCAGGGGGATGGTGCTCTGATTTTAAAAATTTGTTGCCTAGCTTGGTGAGTAACTCGTGGAAGGACTGTTCTCGCCTAGCCAACAAGCTCATAGCCGCGAAACGAATGTCACGACAGGGGTTTTCTACTCTACGTTTTTTAGTTACGGGGGCGTCGACCGCCCCCGTTTCTTGTTCTTGCATCTCACTATAATGTCTCATTAACGGCAAGATGATTAAACCGACTAATACAGAAGCTACTATTCAACAGGCTCTGCGGCTTCTTCTAGTTTCACCCGGGCTTCAGCATTGGAAATGGGTACATTTAATAGTTCTGCGCGAATTTGAGTTTCAATCTCATTCGCCATCTCTAGGTTATCACCTAAAAATTTCGCGGCATTGGCCTTACCCTGGCCAATTTTATCGCCTTTATAAGAGTACCAAGCACCGGCTTTATCAACCAAACCCACTTTAACACCCAAATCGATGACCTCTCCCATATGATAAATACCTTTGCCATAATGGATTTGGAACTCAGCCTGCCTAAAGGGTGGTGCCACCTTATTTTTAACAACCTTAACGCGAGTTTCGTTACCAATAACTTCATCACCATCTTTTACTGCACCGGTGCGACGAATATCTAAGCGTACTGATGAGTAAAACTTTAAGGCATTACCGCCAGTGGTGGTTTCGGGATTACCAAACATCACGCCAATTTTCATACGAATTTGGTTAATAAAAATGGTACAGCAGCCACTGTTTTTAATATTACCCGTTAGCTTACGCAAAGCTTGTGACATTAAGCGTGCCTGTAAACCAACGTGGTGATCACCCATATCACCTTCAATTTCAGCTTTAGGCGTTAACGCCGCTACCGAATCGATTACGATCATGTCGATAGAGCCAGAGCGCACCAACATATCGGTTACTTCTAAAGCCTGCTCACCGGTATCGGGCTGTGACACAATAAGCTCATCAAGGTTTACCCCTAGAGCTTCAGCATAAATAGGATCTAGTGCGTGTTCCGCATCAATAAAAGCACACGTACCCCCTTGTTTTTGACACTCAGCAATCGCTTGCAAAGTCAGTGTTGTTTTACCCGATGATTCAGGGCCATAAATTTCAACAATGCGACCTTTAGGCAAACCACCTATGCCCAAGGCAATATCCAAACCGAGAGAACCTGTTGATATAGCAGGTATACGTTCTAAGGGTTTATCACCCAAACGCATGGCGGTACCTTTACCAAATTGACGCTCAATTTGGCTCAACGCTGCTTGTAAGGCTTTTTCTTTATTGGTATCCATAATTCTCTCGCTTCTTATAATCTGGGTTATTGAGATTGAAGCTGCACCGCCCAATCAATAACCTGGCTCTTATCTTAGTTAATCGTTAACGGCTAATAGCTAGCTCGCATAGCACTTAATGATTCAATCTATTGTCATATCTGCCCACCCAAAATACTGTATAAGCAAACAGTGAATAGGACTGTACACATAAACAGCATGTTTGGCAAACATCTTTTCTCTGTTTTTTTCAATAGTAATTTTAAGCGATTCGAGCCGGATGCACCATGGCTATCGTCATCCCAATCATGATACTTCGGTATTTCGTCCGCTTGGCTTTCTTACATTTAGTAAGGCGATACGTAACCCCCTTCCAACTCAAATAACGATAAACCCTAGATTAACCGCTTGGATTCATGATTTGTTCAACACGTACCTGCTGGGTCACAGGGCATGAGGAGGGGCCAAATTGATTATAGATAGCCACATCTGCTGCATCACGGCCATAGCCGATGGCGACGTAAGCTTTGTTTTTACTGGCCTGGGTAGCATCAAAAGAATACCAACGCCCGCCCACATAAGCTTCAAACCAAGCATGAAAATCCATCGGTTCTAGGCCATGCAAATAACCCACCACTAGGCGAGCAGGAATACTTAGGCTGCGGCATAGAGCTATACCTAGGTGGGAGAGATCACGGCAAACCCCCCACTGCCTCGTATTTACCGCAGTCGCCGAGACTTGCCAGTCACTGTTATCCTGCACAAATTGAATGTTATTGCGCAGCCAATTTTCAATTGCGGCAACCTGATCGTAACCCATCAGCTCTCCGTCAGTAATGGCGCGTGCCTGATCGCTAAATTGATCAGACTCACAATAACGGCTCGGTAATAGAAAACCTAGAATACTGTCGGGTAGCTGTTGGATATCGATAAATTCAGCCCCGGGCGCCACATCGATACCATCGGCAATTTTCACCTCGGCCTGGGTACGCACCGAGAAAGCACCCGTAGGTGCGACCAATCGCTGGCAAAGATTGCCATAGTTATCTGTGAATTCAACCACTGGCACGGTGGGTGCTATTTTATACTGCTCGCTGGCAATCCACTGCTGCGCGCCACTGCGCGGCCTCAGCATCAAGATGAACGGCGTGGGAATTTCAAGATCAAACTCCAATTGACAGCTGGTACGTAGCCACATGAATTAATCCCTGTTGGTTAGATTAAGAAACATCGAGTGTTTCTCGGGTAGCTTGTCTACGAGCAAAGCTAATCACTACTATTGTCAACAATCCGACTAACGTCAACCGATACGCTGAGGATGGGGCTTTTCCCTCCGCCAAAAATAACCCCTTTAACCGGGGTTACATCAAAAAAGTCACGACCAAAAGCAGTGACGATATGCTGGCTATTAGCCGCCGTATTATTGGTCGGATCAAACTCTACCCAGCCTTCGCCGGGAGAGAAATAGGCAAGCCAAGCATGAGTAGCATCGGCACCCACCAGTTTTTTCTCTCCGGGTTTAGGTAAGGTTTCAATATAACCTGAAACATATTTTGCCGGTATACCCATGGCCCTTAGACAGCCAATTTGTAGGTGGGCAAAATCTTGGCAAACACCTCTTTTATGCTCTAGTACATCTGCCAGTGGCGTGGCAATAGTGGTAAACCCCGGGTCATAGGTAAAGTCATTGAATATCCGCGTAGTAAGTTCACTGACACACGCTTTAAGGGAACGCTTCATATCAAAGGACGGCCTAGCGTATTCGGCGAGTCCTGCATCCCTTTTAATCATTGGTGAATCAAGTAAAAATTCACGCGCCTCGATGGTTTCATCATTGAGTGTAAGTCGCAGGTAATCTAACACTTCACCATACGATTCCCCCAAATCTAAATTCATTTCATGATTATCACCCTGTATCTGAATATCACTTTCTGCAGTAATTATCAGTTCTGTATGAGGGTTCTGAATCTCAAAATGGTAGGCTTGGTTACCAAAATAATCGCTACGCTTGTGCTGTTTAGCCGGTGATGGAGATACTGAAATTCGACTTTTAAGGCATTGCTGGCGGCCAGTATTTCTAGGGATGACATTAGCCAAATTATAACAACGCGTTACCCGCTGCGCATATTGGTAGTGGGTAATGTGCTTGACTCTAAAACGCATATCTACTCTCCCCAAAAGCTGGTAACCGACTGCTGTGTATCGGCGCGATGATCAAAATGTTTGTCGCTGATTAAACGGTTAAAATCCTGTAACAATTTTTCTAACTGGTTCAGCAAGTTATTCAACTCTTCGCGGTTTTCGGTATCCGTTTCCAACAGTTTTTCCAGCCTTGATAACTTAAGCGTGGTCATGGCTTCCAATAGCGCTCGTTCCTCCTCTTGAAGTTCAGCTTGTTTGGAACCTGATTTTGGTAATTCCAACAAATGCTGCTGCAATCGTTCCAGCTGGAAGATAAGTGAACGCGGATTATTACTATCCAGCATCACCAACTCCAGACCCAAGCCAATACCTCTTCGCTCACGCCCACGCTGGCGATAAGTTATCAACACTTCCATTGATCGTAATAACGCCATTAACAAGTTGGCCTTATCAGATCCGGTTGTCACGGGTGTGACAAGGCAACGGATAGTCGTAATGGTTTGCAGAGCACGCTCAATACGCTTGCCCAAGCCCATAAATCGCCAACCCACATTGCGAATCATACTTTCCTGCATTAAACCCGATAGTGCAGCCAGGCCCGTTACCAAAGGGTCTAGTGCTTCATCGGGCGCGGAGGTTAAGCCATCAGCCAAATCAATATCCATTTGCTCAAGCGCATCACGTAAATCGTTAATGACACGAATGGTATCGCTAGACAGTAAGGCCTTCGATTCCTCTGCACTCGCGAGCATTGAATTGAGTGTTGATTTGATGCTGCCGATACGGCCACCATCTTTAATAATGAGCAATAACTCTTCATCAGGGTTTGCCAGTAATGATTCATCGGCGTCGACAAAACCGGGGGTCGTGGCTGTGATTTGTGTGGCGGTTTCTAATAAAATTCGCCGCGCATCTTTACCAACGGGATCTTCGCCATTGAGTTGTAAAAATACAGTACGCAAATAACGCAGGCAAACTTCCGCCCTCTCGGCATAACGCCCCATCCAATACAGGTTTTCCACCACGCGACTAGGCAGACTAATTAGGGATGATTCAATATTGGCAGCCGTTAGTTCTGATGAATCAATATCGACAGTACGTTCGGGCTCCGTGGCCGTGACCCAGGTATCTTTACTAGGACTACCTGATTGCATATTAATGGCCGAGCCCTGAGTATTATCACTAATGCGCGTAAGCCCACCCGGTAAAACGGTATAAGAGCTGTCGGTGGCGACTGAAAAAGTACGTAGCAAGGCCGACCGCGGCTCGACTTTACCGTCATCAAAGGCCGGAACACTAGGTCTTTCAAGTCGTTCCTGAGCAACATACTGATAGCGATTATTTTGTATAGTGGCCAGTAATTCATTGACTTGCTCTTGATTCAAGTCGCCGCCCCAAACACTCTTGATGCCTATGCCGCGGTACGCCGGTTTGATAATCAACTGACGGATATTTGCGGTTACAAAGGCTAAATCCTGATCATCACCACACCAATAGGTTTTTACTGAAGCCAACTTCGGTTCTCGACCGAGTAGGCATTTGCTAATTTCCGGCAGGTATTTAAGTAATATAGGGTTTTCAAGCACGCCTGAACCTAAGGGGTTAGCAACGACCAAACGACCACTGCGCACTACGTCTAGCAGGCCAGGCACCCCTAATTGTGAATTACTACGTAACTCGACGGGGTCGCAGAATGCGTCATCCACATACCGCAAAATAACATCAACACGCTTGAGGCCGTCCAATGACTTCATCCACAAAAAACCATTGCGAACAACAAGGTCACCGCTTTGAACTAAGGGCAAGCCGAGATGGTTTGCCAGATAAGCATGTTCGAAATAGGTTTCATTACGACTCCCCGGTGTTAGTAGGGCAATCAGCGGTGCCTCACCGGAGGGCGACAGTGACGACAGCTTAAGGCGCAGGCGGTGGTAAAAACTGGCCAAGCGATGAACATGGCTGTCGCGATAAATATTAGGGAAAACACGCGACATGACCGTACGGTTTTCAAGTACATAACCGACACCACTGGGTGCCTGAGTACGGTCTGACAATACGCACATATTGCCATCGCGCAAGCGTACCATGTCAACGCCATGCATGATTAACTCGTGATCACCCGGTAGTTGAATACCTTGGCAGGCACGAATAAAACCGCTGTGACTGAACAGCGCTTCGGGAGGTAATGCCCCGTGGCGTAATAACGTGCGCTCACCATAGAGGTCACGCAGTATCAGGTTAAATAATTCGGAACGCTCTAATAGCCCCGCTTCAATCTGCCCCCAATCTTCACTACCAATAATGCGTGGCACTGGGTCTAGCTGCCAGCTGCTACCGTCTTTACCATGGATATTATAAGTAGCACCGTCATCACGCAAAATGCGGCGGGCTTTTTGCTCGCGTTCGCGTAGCACACTGGGGCCCAGGTTTTGCAAACTATTGAGTAGGTATTGCCAGTGTGGCTTAACTTGACCATCTTCAGCACAGGCCTCATCCAACTGCCCAGGCACACTGCAATATTCAAGTGGCCCAACCGCTTGATTCTGGGCCTGGCTCTGACCCTGAGCTTGGCCGGAGATTTGGCTTTGAGTCTGGGCCTGAAGCAAAGGTGTAGGGTTTTCGGGGTTGGGCACGTCGTTACCTGTTAGCAAGCGTCATATTTATGGACGGCATTATATACACATCAATACTGCGCGACGAAGTAAAAGGCCGCTAAAGCGGCCTTTTTTATATTCCTGACGGACTGCGCATGTCGAGTATATAAGGGTATTCGCCGGGGGCTTCCTCTGGCGGTGGGGCCATCGGTCTCGGGGGCTGTTCATTAGGGAAAAACTCCCGCATAGCATCCACTTCAGGGGGAGGCGTAAAGGGTCCCTGTGAATGGCTCAAAGCCTCAAAACGATTAATGCGGCGCGATTCGGCCTCAAAAGAATTGACCGGAAAGGTGTCATAGCTGCGACCGCCAGGGTGCGTTACATGGTAACTACAGCCACCAATTGAGCGTCCGTTCCAGGTATCGATTAAGTCAAAATGCAGTGGTACATGCACCCCTATCATCGGGTGAAGTGCCGATGGCGGTTGCCAAGCACGATAACGTACCCCACCCACATACTCGGCATGTCGGCCGGTACTGCGCAACGGTACTCGGCGGCCATTACAAGCCAGTACATAGCGACCTTCGGTGAGCCCGGTAGCCTTGATTTGAAGGCGCTCAACCGAAGAATCAACATAGCGAGAGGTACCAAAACTACTGCTCTCTTCGCCAAGTACATGCCAGGGTTCAACCGCCCATCGCAATTCCAATTCAATATCATCGAGCTGGACGCGACCGTAGTGAGGAAAACGAAATTCCTCAAAAGGCGCGAGCCACTCAAGCTGAAAGTTGTAGCCGTGAGCTTGTAAATCTTCAACCACAAACTTCATATCCTGCCAGAGGTGATGCGGCAACATAAATCGGTCATGCAACTCTGTGCCCCAGCGAATCAGCGGCTTTTTATAGGGCTCATCCCAGAAACGCGCGACCAAACACCTAATAAGCAGGGCTTGCACCAGAGCCATACGGCTATGAGGAGGCATCTCAAAGCCTCGAAACTCAAGAATACCTAAGCGGCCAGTGGCGCTGTTGGGAGAATAGAGCTTGTCGATACAAAATTCTGCACGGTGGGTATTACCGGTAATGTCGATCAGTAGATTGCGCAGCAGCCTGTCAACCAACCAAGGCTGAGGGACATCGCCATCGCTCATTTGGGAGAATGCCACCTCCAACTCATAGAGCATTTCATCACGCCCCTCATCGACTCGCGGCGCCTGACTAGTAGGGCCAATAAACATCCCAGAAAACAGATAAGACAAGCTGGGATGATGCTGCCAAAAGGTAATTAAGCTGCGTAATAAATCTGGTCGCCGTAGTATTGGGCTATCAGCAGGCGTGGCGCCGCCTAAGGTAATATGGTTACCACCACCGGTGCCGGTATGACGACCATCGAGCATAAACTTTTCCGTGGAAAGCCGTGATAAGCGCGCCTCTTCATAAAGCGAGGTGGTGGTAGCCACCAACTCATCCCAGTTATTCGACGGGTGCACGTTCACCTCGATCACCCCAGGGTCGGGGGTAACCAGCAGTTTTTGCATACGAGGATCACGCGGCGGCTCATAACCTTCAATAATAACCGCTAGCGATAAGGCACTCGCCGTTTTTTCTATGGCGGTAATCAGCTCAACATAATCCTCAAGGTAATCCATGGGCGGCATAAAAATATGCAGTCGCCCCTCTCTGACCTCGATGCACATGGCCTCGCGCACAATAGATTCATAATCATCAGGGTCGGATACATTCCCTTCCCCTTCGGCATCTGTTATCTCAGAAAAATTAATTTGCGAGCGTTTGGCTAGATCTTCACGCGGTTCAAAAGGATCACGCTGGGGTTTAACTTTATCGGCTTTGCTGGCCATTTCGGGCAACTGACTTAATGGCAGGCGCAGCCCCATCGGTGAATCACCTGGGGTTAAAGTGATGCGCTCTCGCTTCATCGGCCAAACACTACTGTTCCAGCTTTTCTCCGCTTCATCGACGGGCCAACCGGTACTGCGACTCAGGGGAATCACCATACCCGAAGGCACATCAAAACCGCGTTCGATCAAGCGGGCAAGGCGGCGGCGATCAAGCGAACTATCAAGTTTATGCGCCAATATATCGAGGTTTTTAGGCAGGTTTTGCTCCTGCATTAAATAGTAAAGGCCATCTTCATAGGCTGGCTGACAACACGGTCTAGGGATCGCTAATAAGTCACATAAATGGCGACCAAAAAGACTGGCTTCTTTTACCGTGTAATCGTAACTTTTATCAATTCTTGCTAATAAATCCGGATTTTCCCATAACGCTTCACCATCTTTACGCCAGAACACACCGAGCGCCCAACGCGGCACTTCCTCACCGGGATACCACTTGCCTTGACCGTAGTGAAGTAAGCCCTTAGGTGCGTAACGATCACGCAGTCGCAGCAGTAAGGTTTTTGCCAAGCTGAGTTTATCTGAACCTAGCGCCCCCGTATTCCACTGCTCTGATTCCATGTCATCGATAGAGACAAAGGTGGGCTCGCCACCCATGGTAAGGCGCACGTCGTTTTTTTCAAAAGTGGCGTCGACCTGTTTACCCAGCGCTAAGATGTGTTGCCATTGCTCCTCGCTGTAAGGTTTGGTGACGCGAGGATCTTCAAGTACCCGTTCAACGGTATTACTAAAATCAAACTCCACTTCACATTTATCGGTCGCCCCAACGATGGGGGCAGCCGAAACAGGGCTTGGGGTGCAGGCCAAAGGGATATGGCCTTCGCTGGCGAACAAGCCTGAGGTTGGATCTAGCCCTATCCAACCAGCGCCGGGAACAAACACTTCACACCAGGCATGTAAGTCGGTGAAATCTTCTTCGGCTCCAGAAGGGCCATCCAGTGATTTTTCATCTGATTTTAATTGCACCAAATAACCTGATGCAAAGCGTGCCGCCAGCCCGAGATGACGTAATAACTGCACCAGTAACCAGGCGGAATCACGACAGGAACCCTTGGCCTTTTGCAACGTCGATTCAGGGCTCTGAATACCCGGTTCCAGTCTAACTAAGTAGTCTATTTCCTGCTCGACATACTGGTTAACCTCCACTAGGAAATCATTAATGGTAGCTTTTTTACCCTTTACCCCTGCGAGGAACTTTTTAAAATGTGGCCCACATTTGATTTTTTCCAGATAGGGCCGCAGCTCTGCTTTTAGTTGCGCAGTATATTTAAAGGGATAGTTTTCGGCATACTCCTCAACAAAAAAATCGAAGGGGTTGATGGTCGTCATATCGGCGATCACTTCGACGTCGATTTCAAACTCAGTACACTTTTCAGGAAACACTAGCCGCGCAAGGTAATTACCAAAGGCATCTTGCTGCCAATTAATAAAATGTTCCTGGGGTTTAACTTTCAAACTGTAACTGTGAATAGGTGTACGTGAATGCGGCGCTGGCCGTAACCTAACCGTATGAGCGGATAAGTTGACAGGGCGATCAAATTTATAGGATGTACGATGGTTAATTGCGACACGGATGGTCATCAGTGCTTACCGCCTTGAGCTGAATTAGAGTGAGAGGCATGCCTATCGGTAATCGCGATGGCGCTGTATTTAGCGGTGGTAATCATTCGGCCTCCTTAAGAAACCAGGTACTGCCAATTTCGGCACTGAGACCTATCAAACCCGTCTGAAACTCATCGATAAACAGATGCAACTGTTCTCGCGAGTTCGCCTGCGAATCAAACCGTGATACCTTTCGACGTAAGCCATCAAGCAGCTTGAGCGCACTTTTGTGATTATTCAAGCGGAGTAATTCTTTGCGCATACCGTTAAGACAATATTTAACTGAGCGTGGTAGAACCTCATTCCGCAAGATAAAGTCCACCATCGAACTGGCCTCTACCTGAGGGCCAAATTCACGACGATAGGCACCCATCGCAGATAATGAATTTAACAAACTAGCCCAAATTAACGGATCGACGGTACTGTGATGACGCTCCTCGCCAAGCAACGCTGCAGCGCCAACATCAATAATTCGAGTCGTCATATCGGCGCGTTCAAGAAGACGGCCCAATCGGATAAAACCATAAGCATGATCGCGCGGCAAGGTCGATATCATCATACCGCTAATAGCCTGACAGCGGGTAATAACTGTTTCCAGAAAATCATAGCGATTACGTCGACCGACCGAATTTTCCGCACACTCCTGAGCATAAAGATAAAGCTCATTGACGTATTCCCATGCTTCCTCAGGTAATACATCACGCGTAGTACGTACATTTTCTCTAGCCGCACGAACGGCACTATAAATACCACCTGGATTGTCTTTATCAGCAATCAGAAACTTGAGAACATTTTGCTCGTTATAGACCCGATAGCGATCGTTATAAACCGGTTGAGCATCTTGTATCCGAATTAATATGTCCCAGCCAGGCTCCGATCCCTTAGGAATATCCAGAGCCATGTGAGTATACTCATGGGTCAAGCGCGCAGTATCTTCGGCACGTTCGAGATAGCGAGCCATCCAAAAAAGTCGTTCAGCAACCCGTGATAGCATTCTCATTGGTCTGCCTCCACGATCCAGGTATCTTTACTGCCACCACCTTGTGAGGAATTGACAACCAATGAACCTTTAGTCATCGCCACTCGAGTGAGGCCACCGGGCGTCACCCATGTTTCCTTACCCTGTAAAATAAAGGGGCGTAAATCCAGATGCCTAGGTTCCACATTATCATCGATGTAGGTAGGCGCGGTTGACAAAGCCAGGGTCGGTTGAGCCACATAATTACGCGGATTTTCTTCAATTAACTTGGCAAATTGCTCACGTTTTTTCTTACTCGCATGAGGGCCCACCATCAGGCCATAACCGCCCGATTCGTTAGCGGGCTTAACCACTAACTTATCAAGATTGTTGAGCACATAATTGCGATCTTTTTCATCCATACACAGGTAGGTTTTAACACTGGCCAGCAGGGGTTTTTCATTCAAGTAGTAGCGGATCATATCCGGCACATAAGCGTAAACGACTTTGTCGTCGGCAACACCAGAACCGGGCGCATTCGCTATAGCGACATTACCCGCTTTCCAGGAGCGCATGATGCCGGGAACACCCAACACACTTTCTTTATTGAACACCTCAGGGTCGAGAAACTCATCGTCAATGCGGCGATAAACCACATCAACGCGAATCGGCCCATCTACCGTGCGCATATATACGCAGTCATCTTCGCTTACAAATAGATCACCACCCTCTACCAACTCCGCACCCATGCTCTGAGCAAGATAAGCGTGTTCAAAATAGGCTGAATTAAAAATACCTGGTGTGAGCAACACAATACACGGCCGACGTTTATCGCGAGGGGATAAGGACGCTAAAGTACTGTGCAGTCGTGAGGGATAATCACCTATAGGCAGAATACTGTGGTTTTCAAATAATTCCGGCAAGACACGCTTAGTAATTTCTCTATTTTCTAGCATATAAGAAACACCAGAAGGTACTCGCAAGTTGTCTTCTAGCACATAAAACTTGCCGTCCTTGTCGCGCACCAAATCAGAGCCGCAAATATGAGCCCACGCGCCATGAACGGGCGAAACTCCCGCACATTGTGGTTTATAGTTGTCAGAATCGAGCACAATTTCAGCAGGCACAATGCCATCGGCAATAATTTTCTGCCCATTATAAACATCATCTATAAACTGATTAAGCGCACGGCTTCGCTGTATGAGGCCGCGCTGGACTTTATCCCATTCGCGAGCCGGTATGATGCGTGGAATAATATCAAACGGCCAAGCCCGATCGATGTTCTGCCCTTCACTATATACCGTAAAGGAAACACCCATCTCCTTGATGGCCAGCTCGGCTGCAGCGCGTCGAGTATGCATTTCCTCGGGCGATAAGCCCTGTATCATATTTACCAACTGTTTGGCTGCAGCCCGAGGTTTAGCTGCAGGGGTAATGAGTTCATCAAAGAAATGGCTCGTTTTATAGGAGCTCCAACTTTTGTTCATTTAGTCTACTTCCATTATTATATTTATTAGACTGGCCAAGCCCTATACCATGCTCCTGCATTTAATAGTAAAGCCATCCATACCCAGCATAGGCGACTGATAATATGTATCTTTATGCAGGACAGAGTGCAGCTTCTTATAGTAGTGGTCAACATTTTTTGACCACGGGTCTAGATATTTCCCAAAAAAAGTTGGCGATGACAATTTAGCCCTACCGACATTGTTCACAAATCAACCTCTTGATTGGACCCCCCAACACACCCCTATGATGCATCAGTGTGTAAAGCTTTATTTTACTAGCCTGTAGAGCAGACCACAAAGGAAAACTACACCGTGGACCACACCAAAATTTGAGACTAAAATAATGAATTCAGCACGCCACAGGTGTACTTGATACTCATTATCACCTACAAAACAATAAGATACGTTATGCACGTAAATATTGACATAAGTATACATAATGTATCACTATTGCATAATGACTACTCATACCGACCAAGTGCTAGCACTCGCCGAAAAGCACAGCATCCTTCGACCTAGGGATCTGGGCGAAAAAGGCATCCCCAGAACTGTTCTTACTCGGCTGCTCGCTAATGGGCAGCTCACGCGTATTGGACGAGGGCTTTATACGCTACCTGACCGCCCAGTATCAGAACACACCACGCTCTCTGAAGTTGCAAGCCGGTGCCCCCAGGGAGTGGTTTGCCTGCTATCAGCTCTGCGCCTGCATGAGCTGACCACTCAATCCCCCTATGAGGTTTGGCTGGCCATCCCCAATAACGCAAGAGCACCCCGCATCGACTACCCACCAATACGGGTCGTCCGCTTTTCTGGCGCGGCGCTGAGCGAGGGTATAGAAGAGCGTAAAATTGACGGCGTAACTGTGCGATTCACCAATGTCCCAAAGACTATCGCTGACTGCTTTAAATACCGAAATAAGATTGGGCTTGATGTGGCCCTCGAAGCTCTACACGAAGCTTGGAACAGCAAACGTTGTCAAATGGATGAGCTGTGGCACTACGCATCCATTTGCCGAGTAAGCAATGTTATCCGTCCTTATCTTGAGAGCCTGATATGAATCAAAACAGCCTAGCCACCTCTATCCGTGCCAAGCTGCTTAATACAGCCCGCTCAAACAAACAGGACTTCAACCTCGTACTGACTCGCTATGCCCTTGAGCGTCTACTTTATCGACTTAGTATCTCTCAATACTCAGAGCAGTTCCTACTGAAAGGCGCGCTACTCTTTGACCTATGGTTCGATATACCCCACAGGCCTACACGAGATGCAGACTTTTTAGGATTTGGCTCTTCCGAGCTGCCGCAGGTTGAAAGTATGTTTACAGAGATCTGTGAAATCAAAGACGCCGATGGTATTGTATTTCTATCAGATACTATCCGTGCCTCTGAAATACGTAAAGAGTCTAACTATTCAGGCATCCGAGTCACTTTTATTGGCCTGCTCGAAAATGCCCGTATTCCGGTTCAAGTGGATATAGGCTTTGACTACGCAGTAACACCAAGCCCAGAGGTAGCTGATTACCCCACTATTCTGAGTGACCTTAATAGCCCTCGCTTGCGGGTTTATCCCCGTTACACTGTCGTCGCTGAAAAACTTGAAGCACTCGTTTCACTAGGCATCGCCAATAGCCGGATGAAAGACTTTTTTGACCTATGGATATTAGCCAAGCACAGCGAATTTGATGGCAAAGTACTGTCACAAGCCATAACCGCTACATTTAAACGGCGCAGTACACCCTTCCCTGATGGCATACCCTTCGGTTTAACAGAGAGCTTTACTAAGGATCAGCAAAAACAAACACAATGGCGAGCCTTTCTTAAAAAGAATGGCCTAGAGCCAATCGCTTTGGTGGAGGTTACACAATTACTCAGGGCATTTTTTATACCGATTTTTGAGCCTGCTAGTGATGGGGAGAAGTTTTCAGATACGTGGGAATACAGCCAAACATGGAAGAATAAACTGTAGCCAAAACTTGACAATCAAAATGACTCAATATCACCGTACAGCCTGCTCTAGTCGACAGGCAGTGCATTGTACCTCAAACACAAGTAAGCTACTCAGCCTACAGATTGCCAAGTAATACAAAGCTACACAATTGAAGAATAATGGGTTGTACGAGTCGCTTTATGACTTAGCTGACCCGCAGGCACCATATTTACGCAAAACTAACAAAAGTATGGATGCCAAAGTTAGACAGGATATTGAGAAAGACCCTTTATTTGAATCTGAGATTCGACGCCAGACGGTATACGCTCCCTAATTAGGTAAAAATAAAATATGAACAAGGTTTCCACTAGTATATTTACCTTCTTTAAACGATTCCTTACAGCGTCACTTCTTACATTTATTTTATTTGTTATAGTTCAGTATCAAATATTTGAGAATACAGAAAATACGTTGATTAAAGAGCTAGATAAGCGTCCTCTTATCGACAGGCT
>JBNMPS010000030.1:0-21895 GCA_051277005.1 Pseudohongiellaceae bacterium | reverse complement strand
GAACAATTGCTGGCGATTCTGCCTCATTAATTTCATTCAGCACACACATTATCAATCATTCCCACAACATTATTGATTAGGATATTTGCAGCCTGGTCCTTGGCTTTCTGCTAGAATCACGCTCTTGCATAACTCTTGGCACCCGCTTTACCATGGATTAAATCACCCTATGTTCCGTTTTTTTGAGAACCTAACGAAACCCTTCCCACAAGAAGAGCCTCAACAACCCCCAAAGGGTTTATTTGCCTTCTGCCGTCACTACACCCGCGGCATGGAATTACCCTTAGTGCTGATGGCCCTATTAACCGCAGCGCTCGCCGTTTTAGAGGTCTCGCTGTTTAGTTTTATGGGTGAAATCGTTGATCTTCTCTCCAATAAAACGCCCGAGCAGCTATTCAAAGAAGAGGGTAAAAATCTTACACACATGGCCTTAGTCGTTTTAGTGTTTTTACCCGCGCTTGCACTATTACATTCATTGCTAATGCATCAATCGCTATTGGGTAATTACCCCATGGCTATACGCTGGCAAACTCATCGCTACCTATTGCGCCAAAGCGTCTCTTTTTACCAGCATGACTTTGCTGGCCGCCTTGCCACTAAAGTGATGCAAACATCCATCGCGGTACGTGAGACCGTAATGAAACTGTTAGATGTTATTACCTATGTACTGGTTTATTTCACTACGATTTTTATTACCGTTTTCACAATCGATACTATTTTAATTTTGCCGCTCTTAATTTGGTTAATACTCTACCTTAGTATTCAGTTTTATTTTGTGCCTCGATTAAAACGTGTCTCTACCGAGCAAGCTAATGCCAGAGCAGAAATGACCGGTCGCATTGTTGACAGCTACACTAATATTGCCACGGTTAAATTGTTCTCGCACAGCAAGCAAGAATCCGAATACGCCCAAACCAGCATGGATGAATTTTTGCAAACTGTTTATCAGCAAATGCGCCTAGCCACCGGCATTAGTATTTGCATACAAACAGTAAATTATTTACTGGTATTCACCATTGCAGCTTTATCTATATGGCTTTGGAGTAAAGGCTCTGTCAGCGTGGGCGCTATTGCCATTGTTATTGGCTTAGTCCTACGCTTAAACAGCATGTCTCAATGGATAGTTTGGGAAGTGAGTAGCCTGTTTGAAAATATTGGCACCGTTGCCGATGGTCGCAACACCTTATCTCAACCTCGCTTAGTGCAAGATATCCCCAATGCCAATCCGATCGCGGTTAGCCAAGGCGCCATTCAACTTAAAAATGTTAACTTTAATTATGGCAGCGAAGAAAATCGTGTTTTTGAAAACTTAAATTTAGATATTAAACCCGGAGAAAAAGTGGGTGTTGTTGGCCGCTCAGGCTCGGGAAAATCTACCCTCGTGAATTTGCTACTACGCTTTTACGATATAGAAAGCGGCGAGATTATTATTGACCAACAAAATATTAAAAACGTGGATCAAGAGAGTTTACGCGCCCATATCGGCATGGTGACCCAAGACACCTCATTACTACACCGATCGATACGTCAGAACATCATGTACGGCCGCAACAACGCAACCGAACAAGAGGTACGCAATGCCGCAGAACAAGCCGAAGCTCATGATTTTATTCAAAACCTTAGCGATCCCAACGGCAACCATGGCTATGACGCACAAGTGGGCGAGCGCGGCGTAAAACTTTCTGGCGGCCAACGGCAGCGCATTGCCATTGCTCGTGTACTTTTAAAGAACGCGCCTATTTTAGTGCTCGACGAGGCCACCTCAGCACTCGACTCAGAAGTAGAGGCGGCAATACAACAAAGCCTCGATACACTCATGGGAGGTAAAACCGTAATCGCCATTGCCCACAGGCTATCAACCATTGCAGCAATGGATAGACTGATTGTGTTAGACCAAGGTCAGATTATTGAACAAGGAACTCATAACGAGCTTATTAGAAGCGGTGGTATCTATGCACAATTGTGGCAACATCAAACCGGTGGATTTTTAGGATTGGATACTGATAAATGATGTCTTAAGGGAATCTCTATTAATTGCTCAAACGCTCAATGGCCTGCTCTAAATTTTTTCTGGGGCAAGCAAAATTTATCCGAGTATAATCATTCCAGCCAAAATCACTACCTGCCGAAGGTGCCAAGCCTTTGCCTATCATATAAGCCTGCACATCATCTACCGCCAAGCCGCTAGCATCTACCCACGCTAAAAACGTTGCCGCCGCAGGGTGATAGCTCAAACCCTCTATTTGGTTAAGGCTTTGCTGCAAATATTGCTGATTGCCACGTAAATAATTGAGCTGCGCCTCGTACCAATCGTCACACTGCGTAAATGCCACTTCGGTCGCCAACACCCCCATGTGGTTTGCCCACGGCAAAAGGCCCATTGCGACCTGTTGAAATTTAAGCCGCTGCTTTTTGTCGGGTATAATCGCAAAGGCACTGGTTAAGCCCGCCACATTAAAGGTTTTGTTAGCGGCCATAATCACAATAGATTGCTCGCCAATATTATCTAAGCGGCCAGCAGTAAAATGTGTTTGCTGCTGGTCTAACACCAAGTCACAGTGAATTTCATCTACACACAATGTGACATGGTGCTTCAGACAGATAGTTTCTATTCGCTGTAGTTCTTTTTTGCTTAACACTGATCCGCAGGGATTCATGGGGTTACACAATAAAAATAAGCTGCATGCGGGGTCGGCCGCCTGCTGCTCTAACTCATCAAAGCTTAAAACCCAACGGCCATCTTCCTCAAGAGTGGCAACACTCGCCAGCTCTCTATTATTCATGGCCGGGCATAAACGCAGGGGTTTGTAATTAGGCAACTGCACCAAGACTTTATCACCAGGTTTTGAATAGGCCAATGTCGCCACATTAAAAGCAGAAACCACCCCCGGCAACCACACTAACCAGTCATCTTCTATTGACCAGTCATGCCTACGCTTAAGCCATGATTTGACAGCAGCGTTAGCCGAATGACTATCACCAGGTTTATGGTAACCAAATACACCGTGATCTACAGCCCTATGCAAAGCATCAGTGATAGGAGAGGCACATTTAAAATCGGAATCGGCTACCCACAAGGGTAATAGCTCATCATCATAATGATTCCATTTCATAGCACCACTGGCTTTTCTATCAACGCTACGATCAAAATACTCTGCTACCAAGTCATTCATTGATGTTAAAACCCTACAACGCTCTCACTTTAAATTTACGGCCTTTAATTTTGCCATTAATTAGACGACCGAGTGCCTTACTGGCCTCTGCATTTTTTATGGCCACATAGGCAACGAAATCTAGTACATTAATTTTACCTACCGCTTTACCCTCTATGCCCGCCTCACCGGTTAATGCGCCTAAAATATCACCGGGCCTAACTTTTTGTTTACGACCGCCGGCAATACACAGTGTGGTGTATTCAGGTGACAAGTCTGAGTGCTGCTCTTCAACTTCTTCGATGACGTTAAAATCGATTTCTCGCTGTTGATAGTCACCAATGGCTTTAAGTTTATAACGCTCAGAGTCAACACAAAGACTTATCGCTAAACCTTCTTTTCCCGCTCTACCGGTGCGCCCTACTCTGTGTACATAAATATCTGGCCCTCTAGGTAACTCAACATTCATCACCATCGGCAAGTCATCAATATCTAAACCTCTAGCCGCCACATCGGTGGCTACTAAAAAGCGACAGCTTTGCTGCCTAAACTGCACAAACACTTGGTCTCTATCACGCTGTTCCATATCACCATGCAAGGCGATGGTGTTTATGCCTCTGTCATTAAGATAACCACATAAGTCCTTTACATATTGTTTTGTGTTACAAAATAAAATAGCCGAGGCCGGCGCATAACTATGGAGTAACCGAGCTGCGGCTTCAAAGCGTTTGGATTTTTCACACAGATAAAACTGCTGCTCTATTGCCGCTTCATCATGATGCGTTTCTACCGATACTCGCTGCGGATTTTTTTGAAATTGTTGACTTAGTTTTTCAATGTCGTCGGGATAGGTCGCCGAGAACAATAAGGTCTGTCTGTCACTAGGCGTTTCCGAAAGGATATTCCCTATGTCCTCCATAAAACCCATATCTAACATACGATCGGCCTCATCAAGAACCACCGTACTAACGCGACCCAGTGACAAGGTTTTTTTACGCAAGTGATCTTTAAGGCGGCCAGGTGTACCCACGACGATATGCGCGCCGTGTTCTAGCGAGCCAATTTGGGGCCCTATAGATTGGCCACCACACAACACCACGATTTTAATATTTTGCTGGAAGCGTGCAATCTTACGGATCTCATTGGCAACCTGTGTAGAGAGCTCGCGGGTAGGACACAATATCAATGACTGAGTACCAAAATCACGCTGTGTTATCTTAAGCAATAGAGGAATGGCAAATGCGGCGGTTTTACCACTACCAGTTTTTGCTTGCGCGATAAGATCTTTACCATCAAGCGCCAAGGGCAAGGAAGCTGCCTGTATAGCCGTCATATGCTGATAGCCCAACTGCAGCAAGTTCTCTTGCAGCGACTCGGGTAAAGATAGGGTATTAAAGGGTTGTTGCGTTACGTCTGTCACGGTGAAGCCCAGGTTACTGTAAATTAGGCACAGCCTAACATTTAACAGCTAATTTGTATTGACCATCGTGGCATCAAATCCCTACTGGCGGCAGCCTCAGCTCATAACATCAATTTGTGTCAACACGCTTTAGCCGCTGCCGTATCACTATCATTACCCTATGACGCTCGTCCACATTAAGCTTAGCCGTTAGATGACTACCATCTACATTTGTACAATACCGAGGGCAAAGCATTGATGCTCCTCCCCCCTTACTCCAAACTTAATATCTCTACCCCCTCGTTTATTTTAAAACGTTATAGATGGATAAAACGACGGTTACTTTTTCTTTCTCTCACCGACAGCTTTACTTCATGAGTCAAAAGCATCGACTAACAACAACCTTGATTAGCCGCCGTTGATCCTGCCTGCTGAATACCGCCCTTAGTTTGTTTGGCCGGACGCGTTGTCGCTACGGGTAAATTAAAGCAGCCTAAATTGTTTTCTTCTACCGGCGACATCATGACAAAGTCATCGGCGTACGGCCCACCTAAGATTAAGTGAAACGTACGTTTAGAGACGGCAATACGCTCACCACGTGGATATCGATTACCCAAATCATCCAATACTTCACTATAAGGGCCTTTGTATAATACCGCCTGCCCGGCATCAAAAAGCTGTTCATTACTCGGTTTTACTGCAACCAAAGTCACTGATCGAAACTCAATACCCTCAACCACCTGCCAGGGTTTTTCATCCCATTTGTCGTAGCCTACCGCCACAAACCCAGCATCGATAAACGCCTGCAGGAACTCTCGCTCCTGGAAGGCTCCCGAGATACAACCGCTCCAAAGTTCAGCATCACCCTGCAATGAATCAGGCACATACTCATCTGAAACAATATCAGCGATAGCCACTCGGCCACCCGGTTTTAATACCCGGAATATTTCATTGATCATTTGCTGTCGATACTGTTTATCGACCAAATTTAATACGCAGTTTGAAATCACCAAGCTCACGGAGCTAGAGCTTACTAAAGGCCGCTGCTCACGCTGCTGTTTTTTATACGCCTCTAAATTGACTAGGTCAGCGGCATCAGCCACGGGTGATTTCGATAAATGTCGATTTAGCCCCTCAACATCTAAGGCCAAGTCTTGAATATATCCTTTTTTAAACTCAACTTTATCGCCGCCTAGCTTTTCAGCCATCTCAGGCTGATAACTCCTGGCTAGCGCCAACATCTCATCGGTCATATCCACGCCGATGACTTTACCGTGCTCACCGACCAGCTGCGCGGCCATATAACAAATCTTACCCCCGCCGGAGCCTAAATCGAGCACCGCGTCCCCCTGGCGCACATAGCGGGACGGGTCTCCACAGCCATAGTCTTTATCGATAATTTCCTGCGGCAACATAGCCAATAGGCCCACATCATAATCAACCGGACAACAAAGGGCCTCTTGACGCTGATCGGCACCTTGAGCGTAGCGTTCACTAACATTTTTTTCTATTGACACTTTATCTCCCATAAACTCATTGTTGAGGCGGCGATTATTACCAAAACCAGTCATTTAGCATAAATATATATGACCCTCAAAGACCTACTCAGTTTATTTTATAAGGGCCTTCATTACCTGCTGATTAAGTGTTGTAAATCAACAACTAAACCAAATCTAAACAACACCCAAACTAGCCGATTAACCGATCCCTGCTAAACTCAGTAAATAATTATTCTTAACGTAGCCTTACCTCCAAGCCCTTTGGCCACAACAACAAAATTCTGAATCATTGATGTTTAGACATATTACTAACAATTTAAAAAATCCAATAGCTACCAAACTTCTACTGATTACTTTGGGCTGCGGCCTAGTCGTAGCGTTGGCCGGCACTGGCTTACAGATGTATCTCAACTACCACAGTCATGTGGCCAATATTGAGACACGCATCGAGCAAATTCGTATCAGCACCCTACCCAGTATCGCCAAAAGCCTCTGGAACTATGATGATGAACAACTGACTACTCAAATAAAAGGTATTTTAGCCACCGAGGATGTCATCAAGGTTACCATCACTTGGGATGATTGGCACAACACCAACAAAACCCGTGAGCACAAACGCAGTAACCTGAATAAAAATGAGTATCAACGCCTCGTTAAAAGCGCTTATGTGACTACCTACCCTCTCATTTATCAAGACAACGACAATAACTCCGGAATTCAACAGCTGGGTAATATAGAAATCACCACCACATTAAACAATGTGTATCACCGACTTGGGCAGCAAGCCATTTTTACATGCCTAATGCAAAGCCTAGATATTATCGTTCTCACCACCATTTTTCTGCTAGCAATACGGCACTACCTTATTCGACACATCAATCAGATCACCGACTTCACCAGTCACTTAAATTTGGATGACCTGGGCAAAGCCTTGGTGCTAACCAGCAAAGCGCCCAGAAAGTCCCCCGACGAAATCGATAATGTGGTCAACTCTATCAACAAGATGCGTACGACGTTAATAAAAGATATCGAACACCACCGCATAGAAAATGACCTATTAAAAGAAAAAGAGGCCAAGCTGCAATTGCAACGCGAAGCCCACATCGCAGCGGCAGCTAACCAAGCAAAAAGCCGGCTATTAGCGACCATGAGCCACGAAATACGCACCCCCATGAACGGGGTCATCGGCATGGTTGAGATTTTACAAGACACCGAACTAAGCAACACCCAAAAACACTATCTAGATATCATTTCCCGCTCCGGCGAAACCCTGATTGAGATCATCAACGATACCCTCGATTACTCCAAAATTGAAGCGGGTAAAATGACTCTAGAACAAACCAGTTTCAACTTAGAAAAGCTGGTAGACGACTGTATACAATTATTCGGCACAGCGTCCAGTAAAGATAATCTAGATTTAGTGGGCAGCGTAAGCCCCACAACCCCGCTAAAGCTAAAAGGCGACCCCACTCGCTTGAGTCAAATCATTATTAACTTACTAGGTAATGCCTTTAAATTTACCCGTGAAGGTCATGTGGCATTAGAAGCCCGTAGAGAGAAAAATAGCCCAGTAGACCGGCCAATTCTCCGCTTCGAAGTTAAAGATACCGGTATTGGCATAGCGAGTGACTCCCTGCCTCTTTTATTCGACTCCTTCACTCAAGCCAATAACTCCACTACCCGTCACTATGGCGGCTCCGGTTTAGGCCTAGCCATCTGTAAACGCCTGGCCGAACTGATGGGCGGCACTATCGGTGTAGACAGCATAAGAGATGAGGGGTCGACGTTCTGGTTTACCGCCCAGTTCACTCTCTGCGATGACATCGCTGACTCACCCAGTCATGACATTAACATCAGCACCGCCCTAACGGCCAAACGCCTGCTCATTGTTGAAGACAACAAATATTTTTGTGACCTTATGTATCACCACAGCCTAAGCTGGGGCATGAACACTCAAACCTGCTCTTGCGGCTCACCGGTGCTAGAAATGCTTCAAAAATCGCATAACGAAGGTAAACCTTACGATTTTATTACTTTAGATCTCATCCTGCCAGACACTAACGGTATAGACTTGGCGACTAAAATTAGAAGCATCGATAGCTTAAAAGACACGCCTATCTTTATCATCACCGCCAGCGACCAAGTTATTTCAGCCAAGCAATTAGAGCAATTAAACATTCACAAAGTGATTCGCAAACCTATTACCCCCGCCACACTTAAACTAAGCTTGGCGCAATGTTTGGGTAAAATCCCCTACATTCACGAGCATAATACCCGCGACCAAAACCTCAGCCTACCTGAAGGCACTACGATATTAGCGGCAGAAGATAACCCCGTTAACCGTGTGGTTATTAAGGGATTATTAGAAAAATTTGGGGTGACACCGATATTTGCTGAGAATGGCAAAGAAGCGGTTGAGCTGCTGTGCCAACCCGCACAACGCTTTGACATTGTGTTTATGGATTGCGATATGCCGATCATGGATGGTTTTGAAGCCACGAGACACGTCCGCAAATTTGAAGAGGCTCATCAGCTCGATCCTTGCAGAATAGTCGCTCTCACCGCTCATGCCCTGCAAGAGCACAGAAACGAAGTAATCCATGCTGGCATGGATGACTACCTTACCAAGCCAGTCAGTATCACTGACTTACAAAAAGCCTTCCAACGAGCCAAGCTGACAAAATCAGTTTGATTAACCCATTTGAACTGTTAGGTAATCACCCGCAAACCAAATCCAATCGCAGCCAAGTTCTCAGACTCCTGAGCCAATTCGGCAGCAGTTAGCGGTTTTTGCAGCAGCCAGCCTTCAGGAAATTTAAGCAGCAAGCCATCATCGCCAACCACCTCAATTTCAAACTCAGGTAGCACCTCCACCGGGTCCAAGTGCTTCAATAAAACGGTTAAGCGTAAGATGACAGCCACATAACGCAGCCGACGCTTACTTTCTGGAGGCCAATTGATTTGCGCAAAAACATCGGCCGGAAACTTGCGTCTGTGAGCCCTCACTAACAACGCAAGCCCTTCCTGCTCCGCTTTAGAGAAGCCTGCCAAGTCTGCATTGCGGAGCAAATATTCGCCATGTTTATGAAAATGGCTATGGGAAACCGCTAGACCTATCTCATGTAACCGCGCCGCCCACACCAACAAACGCCTATCGGGTGAGGCCTGCAACGACCACGAACCAGCTACTCCATCAAAAATATTGAGCGCGAACTCCTCTATTGTTTTAGCACGCCGAGTATCCACATCATAACGTTGCTCTAAAGCATGCACACTTCGCTCGCGAACATCTTCGTGCTCCAAGCGACCCAGCTGATCGTAAAGCACACCTTCTCTCAATGCTCCATCGGAAAGCTTCATGTGCTCAATTCCCAAGGCATCAAACAAGGCCATGGTAATGGCTAGTCCGGAAGCAAATACATGCTTGCGCCCCTCTTTTAAACCCTGAAGAGTCACATCCTCCAGGTTATCGAACGTCAGTAACATTTCTAACAATGGCACTAAGTTTTCGTGATCAATACCACCCTTGCAAAAATCATGATTAATCAGCACCTGCTCAACCGCCAACAAGGTCCCTGATGCACCCACACAATGCTGCCAATTCCCCAAATATTGACCACGCACTTTCAATAACTCTCGATAGGCTGCGTTATAAGCCTCTTGAAAACCTTCGCGAGTAATTAATCCACCGGGGAAATACTTAAGATAAGACACACAACCCATATGCAGGCTTTCGGTAATCGTAGAGTCAAACCGCTTACCCACGATTATCTCGGTGCTGCCACCACCCACATCAATCACCAATCGATTGTCTTTATCATCCGCTAAGGTATGGGCAACACCTAAATAGACTAAGCGAGCCTCTTCCCTCCCGGCAATAGTCTCAATAGGACAGCCCAATATCGCTTCCGCGGGATCGATAAACTCTCTCGCATTTTTAGCCGACCTGACCGCGTTAGTCGCCACTACCCTAATAACCACCTCAGGCCAGGCATCTAATCGCTGCTTTAAACGCTGTAAACAAATCACGCCACGCTCTATCGCATCTGCCTGCATCAGACCTCCAGTCATACCCGCAGCCAGTTGAACTTTCTCACCCAAGCGCTCGATTGGACGAAGCTCACCCCGATCTAACTTGGCAATAACTAAGTGGAAACTGTTTGAACCGATATCAATAGCGGCAAAGATAGTGTCGTCTTTTGTATAATTATTCTTCATAAGCATAGAGTCTAGGATAATTAACTGATTATTACTGCCCTGCGACTCACAATAAGCTAATTAATACCATTTTAGATTTACCCTAAGCAGTGCTAAGATGATCCCCGTTTCGACACACACAACTTGTTAACCATATTGATTTAATGGAGATTTCCATGAGCGACAATATCGTCCACGTAACTGACGCCAGCTTTGAAGCCGATGTATTGAACTCTGACTTACCTGTGCTTGTAGATTTTTGGGCTGAATGGTGCGGACCCTGTAAAATGATCGCTCCTGTACTAGAAGAAATTGCTGGTGATTACGCCGATAAAATCAAGATTTGCAAAATAGACGTAGACGCCAATAAAGAGACTGCGCCTAAATTCGGTATTCGCGGCATCCCTACTTTAATTATTTTTAAAAATGGTAGCGCTGAAGCTACCAAAGTTGGCGCGCTCTCTAAAGCACAGCTAACTGAGTTTATCGATAGCGCCGTATAAGCAACATCACACAAAATCATCCAGCCCTCTATTATTATAAAAACCTTAAAAGAGGTAGAAATCTTTAAAAGGGCTGGACGATTTAGCTATTCGGTGTTAGATTGAGATTGAGCTGCACTTCCTGCGGCATCTATTTATCTATAAATCACCCCAAGAATCAGAATTATAAACCTCAAACATTCAATTTAATGTACAGCGCGCCCGCGTTAGTCATTTGATGTTTTTTTCCCATAGATCACACACAAATCTTATGAATTTAACCGACTTAAAAACCAAGCCTACCCAAGAACTACTCGACATCGCCAAAGAAATCGGCCTTGACAACATTGCCCGCTCCCGTAAACAAGACATCATCTTCTCTATCTTGAAACGTCACGCCAAAAGTGGTGAAGATATCTACGGCGACGGCGTACTCGAGATCCTCCAAGATGGTTTTGGCTTTCTTAGGTCGGCAGACTGCTCGTATTTGGCCGGCCCTGATGACATATATGTCTCACCCAGCCAGATTCGTCGCTTTAATTTACGCACCGGCGACACTATCTCTGGAAAAATCCGTCCCCCAAAGGACGGTGAACGGTACTTTGCCCTGTTAAAAGTAAACGAAGTTAATTTTACCGACCCAGGCAAATCTAAAAACAAAGTTCTATTCGAAAACCTTACTCCACTCTTTCCTAATGAGCGTATGCCGCTTGAAGCAGGTAATGGCTCAACTGAAGACTTAATGGGCAGGATTATTGATTTAACAGCCCCTGTCGGCAAAGGCGTTCGCGGCCTTATTGTTGCGCCACCAAAGGCGGGTAAAACATTGATGCTTCAAAACATGGCGCAAAGTATTATCCGGAATAATCCTGAGTGCTACGTTATCGTTCTACTAATCGACGAGCGCCCAGAAGAAGTTACCGACATGCAACGCTCCGTATTACAAGCTGAGGTTGTAGCTTCAACGTTTGACGAGCCTCCTTCGCGTCACGTACAAGTAGCAGAAATGGTTATTGAAAAAGCCAAGCGCTTGGTAGAGCACAAAAAAGACGTTGTTATTCTTTTAGACTCCATAACCCGCCTAGCTCGCGCCTACAACACTATTATCCCATCATCCGGCAAAGTATTAACCGGCGGTGTAGATGCTCACGCACTAGAGCGTCCCAAGCGTTTCTTTGGCGCAGCTCGTAATGTAGAAGAAGGCGGCAGCCTCTCGATTATTGCCACCGCACTTGTTGATACCGGCTCAAAAATGGACGAGGTTATTTACGAAGAGTTTAAGGGAACAGGTAACATGGAGTTGCATCTTGATCGCAAGATTGCTGAAAAACGCGTTTATCCTGCCATTAACATTCGTCGCTCAGGTACTCGCCGCGAAGAGCTACTAACAGGCGAAGAAGAATTACAACGCATGTGGATTCTTCGCAAGTTATTACACGGCATGGAAGACACCGCTGCCGTTGAATTCTTGCTGGGTAAACTCAAAGACACCAAATCAAACGACGATTTTTTCTTGTCGATGAAGCGTAAATAATACTATTGCAAAAATGAAATACAAAGACCTTCGCGAATTTATCGACTTTCTTGAGCAGCGGGGTGAGCTAATTCGGATTAGTGAACCCGTAGACCCCAACCTTGAAATGACAGAAATCTGTGACCGCGTTTTACGTAAACGCGGCCCAGCGATTTTGTTTGAAAACCCCACAGGCTATAACACTCCGGTACTGGCGAATTTATTCGGCACAGAGCAGCGCGTGGCTTTAGGCATGGGGCAAGAAAGCATAGAAAAATTACGCGAAGTAGGTGAGCTACTCGCTTATCTTCGTCAGCCAGATCCCCCCAAAGGTTTAAAAGACGCTTGGGATAAAATACCTGTTTTAAAGCAGGTCTTAAACATGGCCCCCAAAGAATTAAAAAACGCCCCTTGCCAGTTTCATGTTAAGCAAGGTGATGAGGTCGATTTAAGCCAGCTACCCATTCAAACCTGCTGGCCCGGTGACGCCGGGCCATTAATCACCTGGCCCTTGGTAGTCACTCGCGGCCCAGAAAAAGAACGCCAAAATCTGGGTATTTACCGAATGCAGGTGATCGGCAAAAACAAGCTGATTATGCGCTGGCTGTCACACCGAGGTGGAGCTTTAGACTTTCAAGAATTTAAGGCTCAAAACCCCGGTGAGAACTACCCTGTCTCTGTCGCACTAGGCGCTGACCCAGCCACCATTCTAGCGGCCGTCACTCCTGTACCCGATACCTTAAGCGAGTATGCATTCGCCGGCCTGTTACGCGGCAATAAGACGGAGGTAGTTAAATCCGTTAGCAATGATTTACAAGTACCTGCCAGCGCAGAGTTTATTTTAGAGGGCTATATCGCCCCAGACGAAATAGCTGACGAAGGCCCTTTTGGAGATCACACTGGCTATTATAACGAAGTTGATAAGTTCCCAGTGATGACAGTTACCCACATCACTAACCGTGAAGCTCCTATTTATCACAGCACTTACACCGGCAGGCCACCCGATGAGCCGGCTATTTTAGGTCTGGCACTCAACGAAGTGTTTATCCCTATTTTGAAAAAACAATTTCCAGAAATCGTCGATTTTTATTTGCCGCCTGAAGGCTGCTCCTATCGGCTGGCCGTTGTCACCATGAAAAAGCAATACCCCGGCCACGCCAAACGCGTAATGATGGGCGTGTGGTCTTTTCTTCGCCAATTTATGTATACCAAGTTTATTATTGTTACTGATGATGATATCAATGCCCGCGACTGGAACGATGTTATTTGGGCCATGACAACACGCATGGACCCTAAACGCGACTGTATGTTTGTGGAAGATTCTCCCATCGATTATTTAGATTTTGCGTCACCCGTATCTGGCTTAGGGTCAAAGATTGGCCTTGATGCAACCAACAAATGGCCCGGCGAGACTAATAGAGAGTGGGGCACACCCATCAGCATGTCCGACGATGTCAAACAACGTGTTGATAAGTTATGGGATAAACTCGGCTTATAAAAACCGGTTCTACCCGCATCCCCCTAAGCATTCAATGGCTATTATGTATAATCTCCTTCAACTCCCTCCGCTTAGCTTGTATATTCATATCCCTTGGTGCGTTCGTAAATGTCCTTATTGCGACTTCAACTCTCATACCAGTGATAAGACTCTTCCTGAAACACAGTATGTTAATGCCCTGTTGAGCGATTTAGACGCTCAATTATCTTTTGCACAAAATAGACCGCTGCAATCGATTTTTTTTGGTGGCGGCACCCCCAGTCTATTCTCAGCTAACGCCATTAAAAACATACTCAATGGCGTCAGAAAAACAATACCCTTTACCCCTCATATAGAGATCACCTTAGAAGCCAACCCAGGTACTTTTGAACAAGATAAATTTCAAGCTTACCGCCAAGCCGGGGTGAATCGGCTATCAATAGGCATACAAAGCTTTGACCCTACACATTTAAAAAATTTGGGCCGTATACACGGTAAACAGGAGGCCTTAATTGCTGCATCCAAGGCCCAACAGGCTGGCTTTGATAATTTTAATGTAGATTTAATGCACGGCCTAGAAAATCAAAATACCGCACAAGCTCTAGCAGACTTACAACAAGCCATAGACTTGGGCGCACAACATATTTCTTGGTATCAGCTCACCATTGAACCCAATACCGCCTTTTATAAATCCCCTCCTATCATTCCACTGGATGATCAGCTGGCAGATATTCAGCAAGCCGGGGAACAGCTTTTAGCTGACAATGGTTTTATTCAATATGAAGTCTCCGCCTTCAGCAAACTGGCCAAGCAATCTGAGCACAATCTTAATTACTGGCAGTTCGGAGACTACATCGGTATCGGTGCCGGCGCCCACGGTAAAATCACTTTGTTAGAACAGCAATCCATTCAACGTCAATGGCAGACCCGATCCCCCAAGGATTATCTTGATAGTCATAAGGCCTTCACTTCAGGTCATCGATTAATTAGCGTTGATGAGCGGCCTTTAGAGTTCATGATGAATGCCTTACGGCTCAACCAAGGGTTTAGCCTTGAATTATTCGAGCAACACACCGGCCTTCCCTATTCACACATTACATCTTCGACTAACGCGTTAATAGATAAAGGACTTTTACAAAAAAGCAGCCGACACATTACCCCCACCACTCTGGGTCGTCGTTTTTTAAATGACTTGTTAGAAGCCTTTTAGCCATCCAGGCTACACCTCATCTTTAACCCACGTCTTTATTCAGGCACAAAAAAAGGCAGCTAAGAGCTGCCTTTTTTTTTGATAAAGGTAATTAATCTTCCAATAAACTTTTTTGGCGCTTGATTTCTTTATCCATATAGTCAACCCACTGACCAGCGGTCTTTGCTGAACGATCATCCTTACCGGCTTCACCAAACACCTTACGTGCAGACTTATAGTTCTTCATATTGAAGTAAGCCATACCTAATGCCAATTTAGCTTGGTCAGGACGGTTAACTCCATCTTTCTTCAAGCCTGACTTAATAGCTTTAGCAGCCTTATCGAACTCGTCATTGTTAAGATACAAATTACCTAAACGAATCCAAAGCTCACCTTTATCTGATTTCTCAGCCGCTTTTTCCATATAAGGAATTGCTCGCTCAACTTCTTGAGAGGCGCGCAAAGCATTACCCGTCAACTCTAAATTTTTAGACGTTGCCTTGATTTGCTCGGCTTTAATACCCTTTTCCATAACTTTTGAGGCCTTATAAGGCACGTCACCAGCTAGAAAAATGTAAGCCATGCGCGTTAGGTCACCTTCCTTAGTTAACAAGCTTTGCACATAAGCAGCCTCATAAGCAGCTAACTGCTTACCCATCATCTCTTTCTCGCCATACATAGATGAAAGTTGTGCCCAGTATTGTTTCTTAGGATAGTGCAGTAGCATCTCTTTAAGAATTTCAACAACCTTGTCGTAATCTTTTTTCTCTTGATACAAAAAGCGCTGCAGACCGTACCAGTTCTCTTTTGGTACTTTGCCCTTCGCTTTGTATATCGAAACGGCCTTATTAACATTCTCTAAAGCCTTGTTGTACTGCTTTATCTGATATTGACCTTGGCCTAAAAGGACATAAGCGCTAGCACCAATTATCTCTGAATAGTCGAACCAGGTCAGCAACATCGCCACACCTTTTTCAAACTGCTCAGACGCATAGTACATTTGCGCAGCACTGTAACGTGCGGCTAATTTTGTACCATCGGCGGCTTTTTCTAACGTAGTAATCGTCTTGTAAGCATCTATTGCTTTGTTGAGCTGATCTTTATTGTAGTAAACAAAGGCTTCTAAATTTAATGTCGTTGCTAGCTCCGTATCATTAAGTGGCTTTGAGCGCCCCTTAAGTTGAGCCAGTAACTTTAGAGCGCCGTTGTTGTCTTTAGCGTCGATTAAGTCTTGAACCTCTTGCAGCTTCTTATAAACCTTTTGGTTCATAGATTGCGTGCGCTTAGCTTTACGAGTGTCCTTTTTCTTTTCCTTTTCTTCAGCGGCATGGGCTGAGCCCACCGCTAAATCTGAGAAAAAAGGAGCAATCACAGTAGGAAGCACAGCTTGGGCTGCTAACACAGGTAAACTGATAGCAGCTGCACAGGTCCAACGCTTGATTGTTTTGATTTGAAAAACATTCATTATCAATGGCCCAATTATTTACCAAGCTCGTAGATGAAACGGTTCTGAGCGCCAGGTACTTCAATGGCCTCACCGTCTAATACACGAGGTTTGTATTTGAATTTTTTCGCCGCTTTAATAGAAGCTCGCTCAAAGGCACCCGCCGGCTCACAATCAACCGCGACTACATCTTTAGTTGCACCCGTAGTGGTTACGGTGTATTCAACAATACAGTAACCTTCTATACCTCGGCTTGTAGCACGACGTGGGTACATAGGCGGCACTTTAAAGATAGGCAAATACTCACCATCACCGCCACCACCAAAACCACTACCAATATCGATCACTACTGAGGCCTGTGGCGTCATATTAAGCGCATCTGGGCTAATATCGACATCACTTACATCAGGTTGAGCCATTTCTGGTGGTGGTTCTTCCGGCTCTGCCGGTTTAGGTGGCTTAACATCAGCTAAGTTCACGTTAATGTCTGTATCTGGCATCGTGATGTCATCAATGCGCTGGATATTTGATTCATCCAGCGACTTGTCTGCCATCTCAATGAGTGTGGGCATAATGACAAATAGGATACCTGTTACAATAAAGCCTAGTGCCGCGCCAATTGTTAAACGTACGATATTCATACTTTAGTCATTCTCAGTTGCTAACGACACATCGAATACACCCGCAGCACGAGCCGAATCGATCACAGAAACCACAGTTTCGGTTGTAGAGGACATATCGGCCTGTACAATAACTGCCCCTTTGGGGTTCTCAGCGTGCATACGCTCGACTACTGAACGAACAGAGCGCTGATCTACCCTACGCTTGTCTATCCAGATTTCGTTTGTAGCACTTACCGCAATAAGTATATTGGCATTCTTTTTTGACGTAGCTGTCGATGCCTCTGGACGATTGACTTCTATGCCTGCCTCTTTAATGAACGAAGCCGTCACGATGAAGAAAATCAGCATGATAAATACAACGTCCAGCATTGGCGTTAAATCAATTTCTGAAGCGTTATCTTCACCACCTCTTCTATTATTTTTGCGCATGTTGAATCTCTTACTTAGTGATCAGTTGTCAGATGGTCTTCGAGTAACTCGCTTTCGCGCTCGGCAACACGGGTAACATAAGTATTGGCAAACACACCCGAAAGCGCGGCTACCATCCCAGCCATTGTTGGGATTGTCGCTTTTGATACACCACCCGCCATTGATTTAGCGTCGCCACCACCTGTTACAGCCATGATATTAAATACTTCAATCATACCTGTAACCGTGCCTAGCAAACCTAACAATGGCGCCATGGCCACCAATGTAGATATCATTGGTAAGCCTTGGTTGATTCTTAATGTCACCCGCGAAATTAGCTGGCGACGAATCTGGTGAGCGTTCCAGGACTTACGTTCGCGACGTGCTTCCCAAGTACTAATTACTTGGTCAATGTCGCTACGTAAAGCCCCGTGGAAATACCAAAAACGTTCGAATACCAATGACCACATTACGAAGGTCAGGAGTGCGATGAGCCAAAGCACATCGCCCCCAGACTCCATGAACCGTCTGATTATATCCGGTGCGTCATAGAGGTAATTCATTTACGATTTCCCCAGTTGAGCCTCAGTATGCTCAGCGATTAGGCCCGTAGATTGTTCATCCAATACATGGATTACTTTCTTAGCTTGACCGTTGGTCACAGTGTGAAGCAGTACAGTTGGGATGGCGACTAATAGACCTAGTACCGTTGTTACAAGCGCACCAGAGATACCACCAGCCATTGCTTTCGGATCACCAGCACCAAATATGGTGATAGCTTGGAAGGTAATGATCATACCGGTTACGGTACCTAGTAGACCCATCAATGGAGCAATTGCTGCAATGATTTTTAGTAGGTTTAAGCCAAACTCAATATTGGGTATTTCTTTTAGAATTGCCTCGGAAAGCTTCAATTCTAATGTCTCAGTATCCATCGTTGGGTTTTGCTCGTGAACCATAAGTACACGACCTAATGGATTGTTAGCATTTGCCTTGTCAGCTTTAAGCTGAGCATGTACACGTGCGTTAACACCTGTAAGAACAACCAAGCGCCACAGTGCTAATAACACCGCAAACACACCAACGATACCAATAGCTAAACCAATTTGGCCACCTTGCTCAAAGCGCTCACCTAAAGTAGGTGTATTAATCAGCGCCGAAAGGAAAGTACCGCCAGTAGGGCCAGTAGGGTCAACACCGAATGGACTAAAGCCATCAGTTGTAGACGCTAAATCAGATGCCCAGCCAACTTTTGGACCTGAAGGCTGTCTAGCTAGCTCATTCAATCCACCCGTTTCAGGAACGTACTGAAGGTATTGGCCATCTTCGGTAACCATATTGAAGGTACCGATACGAACAACCTTACGAACAGACTTATCGCCAGCGGGCGTAGATACTTCAGCATCAAACGCAATGACACGACCAGACTCAGTCATTTCACGCTGCAATTCAAACCATAAACGCTCGATTTCTTCAATGCTTGGCAATTGCTCAGCGCCACTCATCTTGTCGATCATTTGATCTAAAAATTCCTCACGATTAGGATACTGCGAGCTAATCAAAGAGGTGCTAAAGTTACCGCGAAGGTCACCTGCCGTTGAGGTTAAGTGACCGAATAATTCAGTCAAGGTACCTAAACGCTCTTTTAATTGACGCTGCTTATCAGCGACGCGCAAGTCGTTTGTCTCGTATGTGCTTTCAAACTGAGCAGAACGTTTTTCTTCACGAGTACGCATGGCTTTGGCTTCGTTCAATAACTGACCTTGACGAGCTTTAGCACCACGGAACGCAGCTTCACGTTTTTTATTTTCTTTTGCTTCAGAAACTTGACCTTGTTTAACAAAACCTAATAACTGATCTAGCGTTTTAGCTTCTTGTGCTACAGCGAATGTAGCCGAAACTATTGTTAGCGCAGCAAAAACTGCTGACTTAAATAATTTAGTTTTCATTACTTAACGGCCTCCGGAGCAGGAATCGGTAGTTTCAAGATATCGATAGAGGCTTCTTTGCGGGCAACTTTAAGACCTTTCAAAATTGCACTGCGATATTGGCTTTTCTCTAACTCAACAAATTGACCCGTTGTCTTGTCCCATGCGCCTGAAATCTCAGTATCAGTTGTTTGGTACAACAACGCTACACGGCCAACACGGAAGAAGTTAACTTCGCGCTCAACACCACCAATTGAAACGTTGCCTTTGTAAGCATCGATCTTACGACCGTATTCGTTTTCAATTTTGTAGGCTTCTAATACTTGGCGGAACTTTTCAGAAACAGCCAGATCAGAACGATCTACGTTAGTGCGCAAGAAATTAATGCGTTTTGCACGATCTTCTTTATGAAAGGGGATATCAAGCTTAACAAACTGCTCCAAACCATCAATCATTCGGATAACCAGCGGCGTAACTTGACGCTGAATAACCGTCACTTGGCCAATAGAGGTCTCAATGTCGCCGATACGCACTAATTGGTTAGCAATCTGTCTTTCCAGACGCGTGTTATAAACCTTGAGTCCGTCGACTTGCTTCATGACTTTTTTATAGTCTTGTAACAATTCGTCAGCTTCGCTGGCTAAATTATCTATCTTCTTCTGCGATTTTTGAGCGGCGGCAGTTTTTGCCTCACCAACTTTGATCACAGCATCAACGGAATTTGCTTGCGTGCTTGCAGCACCAAGCAGCGCGCCAGCTGACATAGTCATGGCGAACGCGATCGTTTTGAATCGATGCATATTCATGGGGATTGCATTTCCTTCAGGGATGTTTATTAAAACAGTTTTAGACACTTCTAACCTATTAACTTAGGTAGTCGCACTACTTTTTATTTTCAAGAACAAGGGCATTTAAAAGGATATCGAATCATTTATCAACGCTGTTTTACCTTTTTCACCTTTAAATCCATATAATCGCCCCTTAAAATCCAAGTGTTACCCATCCGGAGAACTATAGAAACACATTTGGAACGTTAGGTAACACCGGCCGCCGGCTGTTTTTTAGCCTATCCAGTACCACAAAGCTATAGTCGTAGCCATTTGGCCTCTCGGCCAAGAATTTTTCGCGCGCAACTTCCTTCCACTCCTCTCTAATAATAGCGGGGAAAAATGCATCACCATCAACGTCTGCATGTACCTCAGTAAAATATAAGCGATCGGTCACAGGCAATATATCTGCATATAACTGTGCACCCCCTATCACCATCAATTCACTCGAACCATCGAGTACCGCAACATCATCCGCCAGCTTTATCGCGTCATTGACAGAGTTAACAACCTTGATACCGTCAGCACAATAGTCTGTACTGCGAGTGACAATGATATTGGTGCGCCCAGGCAGCGGCCTACCAATAGATTCAAATGTTTTTCTACCCATTACGATAGGCTTGCCCATGGTTACGCGCTTAAAATACTTTAAATCCTCCGGCAGATACCAGGGCAATTGATTATTACGCCCAATGACACCGTTTTCGGCAACCGCCACAATCATCGATATTTTTATTCCAACACTTTCATCTATCATTTAAATATCTTAATTGGCTCAAATGGATATAGGCGCCTTGATAGCGGCGTGACTTTGATAATCAACAACTTCAAAGTCTTCAAATTTATATTCTGAAATACTTTCAGGTTTTCTTTTAATATTTAATTTTGCCAATGGCAATGGCTCTCGACACAGCTGCTCTTTAGCCTGTTCGATATGGTTACTGTACAAATGAACATCACCGCCCGTCCACACAAAATCTCCAACATCCAAATCACATTGCTGTGCCAGCATATGAGTCAGTAGCGCGTAAGAAGCAATATTAAACGGCAGCCCCAAAAACGTATCACAACTGCGCTGATAGAGCTGGCAAGACAATTTACCATTAGCCACATAAAATTGAAAAAACGCATGACACGTTGCCAGCGCCATTCGACCCTGCTTTACATTTTCAGCAGGGCTTACCGACTCATCAGGTAAGTCGGCCACATTCCAGCCCGACACGATCATACGACGGCTATTAGGATTATTTTTAATCTGATCAATCACCGTAGCGATTTGATCGACATGTCCACCATCAGGCTTAGGCCATGACCGCCACTGCTTACCATACACCGGGCCAAGCTCACCACTGTCGTCAGCCCACTCATTCCAAATGGTCACGCCATTGTCTTGTAAATATTTTATATTGGTGTCGCCGTTCAAAAACCATAACAACTCATGAATAATTGATCGCAGATGTAACTTTTTTGTCGTGACCAGCGGGAAACCTTCCTGCAAGTTAACGCGTAACTGGTAACCAAATACAGATTTAACACCGGTCCCCGTTCGATCACCTTTTTGTTCACCATTTTCTAAAATATGATTCAGCAATGTTAAATATTGTTTCATTTACTTTACCTGAAAACTTTTCAAACTTATTGCGATGTTTTTTCACACCGCGTATACGCCCAGATCATAATGAGCAAACCACCAATAATCATAGGCATAGACAATAACTGCCCTCTTGTCATCCAGCCAAGAAAATCAAACCCTATGT
>JBNMPS010000029.1:0-22515 GCA_051277005.1 Pseudohongiellaceae bacterium | reverse complement strand
GTTCGATACGGCAACATTATCGGGCTTGGCTTTTGGCCAAACGGTATTAGCTAAAAGCTGCGCAGCAGCCGGTATGGATTTTTGCAATACCGAGGCGCACTCCGCAGTATATGACACAGAGAAAACAGCCGAGCTGTTTTGCCTCATTGTAAATCGCTGGAAAGATCTAGGAGGCTGGGATTTAGCGTTAGCGGCTCAAGCGGAGCTAGCCAATAAAGCGAATCAAGAAGAAGAATAAATCTTTCTCTTCGCAACAAAAAAGGGCCACGTAATGTGGCCCTTTTTTATGAGTCGTCTAATAACTATAAGAGCACTTATAAGTTGTCAGCGTTCTCAGTTAGGTAAGCTGCAACACCTTCTGGCGAAGCATCCATACCTTTATCACCCTTAGTCCAACCCGCTGGGCAAACTTCACCATGCTCTTCGTGAAATTGTAGAGCTTCGATAACACGAATGAATTCGTCGAAGTTACGACCTAAGGGTAAATCGTTAACCGTCTGCGAACGAACCATACCGTCTTTATCGATGATGAATGCACCACGGAAAGCAACGCCACCCTCTGACTCAACGTCATAAGCGCGGCAGATATCGTGAGTGATATCAGCCGCTAAGGTGTAACCGACTTGGCCAATGCCGCCATTGTTAACCGGGGTATTACGCCATGCATTGTGAGTGAAGTGAGAATCGATAGAAACTCCGATAACCTCAACACCCAGTTCTTTAAATTTGGCCATGCGGTGGTCAACAGCCAATAGCTCAGATGGGCACACGAAGGTGAAATCTAAAGGATAGAAGAAAACCAAACCAATCTTACCTTTGATGGTTTCAGCCAAGTTAAAGTTATCAACGATTTCGCCATTACCTAAAACAGCTGCACAGCTAAAATCCGGTGCGGGTTTGCCAACGAGTACACTCATAGTTAGAGCCTCCAAAATTAGTGTTATCAATAATGATTGTTCCTGCCCGGCCACCTTGCGGTGCGCCTAAGCCCTTAACAACCGTGGGTCTTGTTTTGTGTAACAAAGCACTATAGCTACCAATTAGCACCTAGCTCTCTCAAGCTAACATCATGTCATAAAATGATAACGCCAAGATGGCAGCCTATTAAGGCCTGCGATAGTACACAGGCCCGTACCCTAATCCCACCAATTTTTTTAAATCAACTTAATAGTTAAAAACTATTAGGCTGGCCAACAAACAACTGTTCAATAATCGAACAGGGAGCTATTGCTAGTATTGCCCGCTGCACTTTATTGCGTATCTAACAAACCGTAAAAACCTAAGGAATAGGCGCGCTTTTGCTTTTTACCTTGTAATGACGAAATACGTATCGCCTTACCAAAGCTAATATCTTCGGTTAAATAACGGCTGTCGCCGGTACCCGTATCAAACCCCGCCACCCCCGGGCTCATTAAATAATAAGCCAAAACATCACCTCGCTGCACTCCGACTGTCACTGGCAAAGCGACTTTTTGTATCCCCGCATTTTTTATAGTGAGAACCTCACTCTCCCAAACTACCACTAAGCTCTGTTCAATTTTACGCATCACCTTTACGGTTAACTGCCCAGGCTTTGAGAAATAGCCGCCAATACTGGTTAGAGAACCGTCTTTGGGAACTAGATTGGCCATATCTACAATCAATAAAGGCTCTTCAGCAACCGCCGTTCGCTCAACCAATTCACCGCCAATATAATCTAATAAATTACCTTCTAACAAAAAGCTCTTTAGCAAATCCACTTGCTGCTGGACAAAATATCTCACTTGCCCACGTAGCTCTGTTGACGTTACAACACGAGAACTTTTCTCGCCGCTGAGTACGCCAATTACTCGGTCTCGCTCAGCTAACGACGAGCTCAAATTAGACTTATCGTTTTTTAATTTTGTGATGAACGAATTAGCCTCCTGCAATTGATTTTGCAAATTAGTTTTTTCAGATTTTAGCTGTTTAATATCTGGCGGTGATTGACAAGCCGCAAGCGCTAAACTCATCAAAAGCAGCCATACATTCTTATTTACCATCATTTTCATAATCTCTTCTTTTTATCTGATCGCTATTGCCCGTTACGCTTCCTTTATACACGGTCAAGGTGTAATCACAAAGGGCTGGCTCACAATCTGCTTATCCGCCAACACAATATCTAAATGATAACCGCCAGCTTTAAACCCTTCGACAGGCCGCTTGATCTTGAAATAATTATCACCCTGCTGGCCACTAACCACAACAGGCACCGCTGCAATTTGTATCGTTTTATCGCCATCAAACAAGGTGGCCTGCAGCACCGTGGTTGTTTCTACAAAATTCTTGTAACTGAAACCTATGTATAAAACTCTGCCAGCCCGAAATTGATTAGGCAAATATTGACTCATATTATCAATGGGATCACCACTTAACTTTAGCAGATCAATGGCAGGTTTTTGTTTGTTGATAGCTTGCTGTAATTCTAACAACTGGGTATTACTTGGAGCCTGCAAAAGGGCTGGTGCCAACATAGCCGTTGCTTGCTCTAACGCCCCCGCCACCAATAAACGCTCAACATTGACTATCAAACCCGCCAGCAGACGCTCTATTTCTGCTTTAGCTTGAGTGTTTTTTCCCTCTATCGACAAGACCTCATTAAGCTTTTGAACGGCATTAGATGACCCAGAAAAAACATTTCCCTGCTGTTCAAAAGATTGCGCTTGCGACAGTAACGTGGCAATTCTATTCTGCTGCTGCAAAGCAGATTGTAGCTGGTATTTTAGTTTTTTGAGCCCAGCATGATCTCCTTTTATCGCCAAGCCTCTTACCACTAAATTTAAGGCCGCCCGGTAATCTTTTTGCTGGTAAACCTTTTCTGCACGCTGGTGATACGTTTCTACAATATTATTAATGCCCGCTCTAGCCTGGGTATTCTCAGCATCAATGATTAATACGGTATTATATTTTGACAATGCATTGTCAGCAGCCGGTTTGGTTAAGTGCCCAATACTCAATAATCGATCAGCCTCTACCCAAAGCCGATAAATCGTCTGCTGCTCGTTAAACTTACTCAACAAACGCTGGTAGCGTTTACTGTCTATTAAATAAGGAAAGAGACTAAGCGCGCTACTCAGCATTTTTTCTAAATGCATAACGTCCGTTTCAGTTTCGGCTTTTTTATCTAAAATTGTCGCAATGCGCTCTAACCAATCACTCTCAATCACCTGTAGCCGTTGCACTGCAGGAGGGTAATCATTTTTCTCTGCTAAAATAGCTTTATAGGTATTGATAAGCTCTGACCGTTTTTCTGGTCCATGTTGATAAGCCAACTCAAGCTCTTCTGCCTGCTTAATTAATTGTTCAAGCGGGTCCATCACTTGAACTTGCACAATATTATCCAAAGAACTTTTTTGTGAGGCACTATCTGGTATAAATAATTGGGCCTCATCACCTGCAGCCGCAACTGATTTATTGACATCGTTCGTTTCTATTTTGGCAAGCGATTTATTTTGCGGCACTTCAGGCTTAGACTTTAATAACACTTCTAGTGTTAACCTTGGCTTTTCAATTAACCCTAATTGCTCCATCGCTGCGCGCTGTGCAACTTCGCCGGGGGGAAATCGCATACCAAAAAAATGATAGTAAGCTCCCGCCAATCCTAGGCACAACGCTAACAACAATATCGAAACCACGGGAATATTTTTTTTATCGCTTTGCGCTGATAAGCCGTATTCGCTAAAGCCAGAATTTGATAGCGTTTGCCCTGACTTACCACTCACAAAACTAGGTGTAATTCTTCGCTTGCCGCCCTGCTGGTAATATTGCTTACGCGATTTATCAATCACTTCACCCGACAAGGATTTTAAATCAGTGACTAACTCAGCACCACGCTGATATCGCTGCGCCGGGTCTTTAGCCATTAATTTATTTAACACCGGCTGTAACACCGCAATGCGAATTGGCAATTCAGGAATAGGCTCAGAGATGTGCTTAATGCCTATAGCGACAGCAGAGTCTCCGTCGTAGGGCACGGCACCCATTAACATTTTATAAAACACGACACCTAAACTGTACAGATCGGCTCTACCATCAACAGCTTGCCCCCTCGCCTGCTCGGGGCTCATATAATAAGGCGTACCCAGCGCCATACCTGTTTGCGTTAAACCCGCTGAAACATCGTCGGCCTTGGCAATACCAAAATCCATTAACACGGCGCGGCCACTTTCTTCATGCAACATGATATTTTCGGGTTTTACATCGCGATGTACACAGCCTTTTTGACCAGCAAAATCTAAGGCTGAGGCTATTTCTCGCATCACCCGTAATATTTCATCACCACTCAATTCACCCATGCACGTCTTTAGCTCTCGCCCTGGCACATATTCCATCGATAAATAATGGAGCCCCCGGTGAATACCAACATCATAGACCGTTACAATATTGGGGTGAATCAATCGACTAACGACTTTAGCTTCATGAATAAAGCGCTCGCTAAAACTAACATCTTCCGACAGAGAGGCGGTCATCACTTTTAAGGCGACTTCACGTTCAAAACTCTCTTGGATAGCAAGATAAACGGTAGCCATTCCCCCTTTGCCAATAGGACGAATAATTTGATAACCCGGAATATCTATACTGTGATTACTTGAACTATTAATCGCCCGAACCCCTAACTCTCAATTACCCAACTCTCATTTTTTTGATGCATAATTTGTCTAATAATTTCAACAGCCTAGCCAAGTACTCATTAGACTAGCTAGTTTAGCAGGCATAAAAAAACCCGCCTGGGCGGGTTTCTCAATTTAACGCGATTTATGCCTCATCGCTATGCTTGGCTGCGCTCTCTTCAACCAGGGGCTGTAGCTCACCTTTTTCATGCATATCACAAATGATGTCGCAGCCGCCTATTAACTCGCCATCAACCCATAACTGAGGGAAGGTTGGCCAGTTAGCGTATGCCGGTAAGTTTGCCCGCACATCGGGATTACTCAAGATATCGACAAAGGCAAAGCGCTGGCCGCAAGCCATCAGCGCCTGCACCGTACGAGCAGAAAAACCACACTGTGGCTCATTAGGAGAACCCTTCATATATAAAAGAATAGGGTTGGTCTCGATTTGTTCTTTTAGGGTTTCATTGATATCCATTAACACACCTTTAACATCTTACTAATATTAATAACGACTAAAACAGCAGCCACTCCCAAAAAGAATGACCCAGTAGAATAGTCGGCATTATAACCAGTATTGCCGGTAATTGCTCCCATTGCCGTAACAAGCCCCTCTCACCCATTGCCATGCCTTATTAATGGCGATATGATGCTTCTTTAATAGGCAGCCTTAGCTGCCTTTTTGCGTTTTTACAGGCCAGGCAACACCTCTGCTCACGTGAGTCAGTAGAGCTAATAGCAACAAGCCCGGCAAAGAGAATAGGATTTTTTAATGACCGCCATCATGAACACCTATGGCCGCCTGCCCATTAGCTTTAACTACGGCAAGGGCGTCTATTTATATGATGCTGACGACAACGCCTATCTAGATGCGATTAGCGGCATCGGCGTAAACGCCCTTGGCCACGCTCACCCAGCGGTTAGCGCAGCGATTAAAGAGCAAGCTGATAAGTTGATTCACACCTCTAACTTATACGGCATAGAAAATCAGCAGGCTCTGGCCGAATTGCTCTGCCAGGTCTCGGGCATGGAAAATGTTTTCTTCTCTAACTCCGGCGCCGAAGCCAACGAAGCCGCTATCAAAATAGCTCGCCTGTATGGCAATCAACAAGATATCGTATCACCACAGATTATTGTGATGAAAAATGCTTTTCACGGTAGAACCATGGCGACTTTAACCGCTACGGGGAACCCAAAAGTACAAGAAGGCTTCACGCCGCTCGTTGAAGGGTTTATCCGCGTTCCTTTTGGTGACCTAGAGGCCATTAAAGCGTATAGCGAGCAACACAATGTTGTTGCCGTGTTAATGGAGCCCATCCAAGGGGAAGGCGGCCTACATATTTTGCCCGCCGGTTTTATCGCTGAGCTGCGCGCGATATGCGACAGCAATCAATGGCTGATGATGCTCGATGAAGTGCAAACCGGTAATGGTCGCACAGGCCGCTACTTTGCCTACCAACATGACAATATCCTTCCCGATGTTGTCACTACCGCGAAGGGCTTAGGTAATGGCATGCCAATAGGCGCTTGCTTAGCTCAAGGCAAGGCGGCTCATATTTTTGCCCCCGGTAATCACGGCTCAACCTACGGCGGCAACCCACTTTGCTGTGCCGCAGCGCTCGCCGTGATTAACACCATACAAACTGAATCTTTGTGTGATAACGCCAGCAACATGGGTCGCTATATTGCCAACGGTATCCGTGAAGGCTTAAGCGATAACCCCTTACTTAAAGAAGTACGCGGCAAAGGCCTAATGATAGGTATAGAGCTACACCAGCCCTGCGCCGAACTGGTTAACACGGCTAGAGCGAAAGGTGCGCTGATTAACGTCACCGCCGGCAGCGTCATTCGATTATTACCCCCGCTGATTATTAATCAACAACAAGCCGACGAACTCATTATTATTATTGTCGGTATTGTTAACGATTTTAAACCGCAATAATTTTTACGGTTCACACCCTTTATTATTAAGTTACGACTAAGTTATTACTATGACGACTAGACATTTTCTTACTTTATTAGATTTATCACCCGCTGAATTAAACACCTTAATTCAACGCGCGATTGAATTAAAATCACTGCTGCGCGGCGAAGGCCACGACCGCCCTTATGCGGGTAAAGTACTGGGGATGATTTTTGAAAAATCATCTACCCGCACTCGTGTTTCCTTTGAAGCGGGGATGTCTCAATTTGGCGGCCACGCTATGTTTTTATCACCTCGCGATACCCAGCTAGGTCGCGGCGAACCGATTGAAGATAGCGCCAGAGTTTTATCATCGATGGTCGATATCATCATGATTCGCACCTACGCTCACGAAATAATTGAATCCTTTGCCAAGCACTCCAGCGTGCCTGTTATCAATGCACTGACTGATGACTATCACCCCTGCCAACTATTAGCCGACGTACAAACCTATGTCGAAAACCGTGGCAGCATTCAAGGTAAAACGGTTACCTGGGTAGGCGATGGCAACAATATGTGTCACTCCTATATCAACGCAGCCAAACAATTTGATTTTGAATTGCGCATTGCCTGCCCCGAAGGATTTGATCCCAACAGCGAACTAGTCGCTGCCAACAAAGATCGTGTTAGCATTTTTCGCAACCCGAAAGAGGCCTCTAAAAACGCCGACCTGTTAGTCACCGATGTCTGGGCATCCATGGGCCAAGAAGAAGAGCAAAAAGAGCGTGAGCTACAATTTTCCGGTTTTGAAGTTAATAGCGAGCTAATGAGCTATGCCCATAGTGATGCGCTCTATATGCACTGTTTACCCGCTCACCGCGGTGAAGAAATTAGCGCTGAATTAATGGACAACCCCGACACCGTCATTTGGCAAGAGGCAGAAAACCGCCTACATGCGCAAAAAGCGCTGATGGAATTACTCCTTAACAGCTAATACTTAAGTGACACCCCGGCAGCTTAAGCTGCTGGGCTGCCGGCGCCCCCCCTCTGATCTAACAACACTTATTAAATCACCCTCCTCGCCTCCTCCACCATTTCACAAACCCCACACCACCCAATCATCAACCCGTGCGCTCAACAGCGCTATTGCCGTATCCCAAGCAAGGTTAAATCGTTCAATAATTAATCAACCCCAAATCAAAAAACCAAATGGCATATGGTAAGCGTTTTATATACCGAAAAGATTTACCCTGTGAAAATTCACCTCCAAATTGCTTGCAATCACACCATCATTCTTAGCCTGCCGCTTTGCAGGTTAGTGGTCACAGACTTACCGAGTTACCCACATTTTATCCACAGGTTGCTCTCACGTTATTCAACTTGCAAAAACATCAAAACCGCATTATCTTGTGTGCAGTTTTTCAAATAGCCCTATATATGGGAATTAAAACAAGAATCGAGGTAGGGGATTACCTAGCCAATCACCGGTTAGCGAGCACTTACTAAGCGATCTGTAACGGAAAACAAAAGGGGTATACAACAGACTCACGCTGTCCCTGTCATATTAAGTCGTATCGATAACCACCAAAGAGCACTCCAAGCTCTTAGGCGATTTTGTTGATAGTTTGATCTCTGATCAAATATTAAGCGATATTAATAGGACATCAACGCAGCCGGTTTTGTTAGTACTGATAACGATTTGATTGCACACTTTCAAAAACAAGAAATGTGCCGCACCACCACGTTCCGGAGAACACATGCACACTGACGTTGAAACCAGCGCTTCGCCAACCACTATGCAACAACCCGTATCCGCTTCTAGTCAAGCCGAACTCAACGCTACTGCACCTGGCCAGCTACGCGTTATTAAGCGTAATGGCACGGTAGTCGGTTATGACGACAGTAAGATCACCGTAGCGATCACCAAAGCCTTTTTGGCGGTAGAGGGTGGCACTGCTGCAGCGTCAAGCCGCATCCATGAGACCGTTGCTAAATTGGCTCAGCAAATCTCCGTTATTTTTAAACGTCGCATGCCTTCTGGTGGCACGATCCACATCGAAGACATCCAAGACCAAGTAGAACTCGCATTAATGCGCAGCGGCGAGCAAAAAGTGGCTCGCGACTATGTACTATATCGCGAAGAACATGCACGCCAACGCGCTAAGCAAACAGACTCCGCCAAATCACACCCTAGCATTCGAATCAAACAAGAAGACGGTAGCTTAACGCCGCTTGACCTAGGCCGCTTAGAAATCATTATCGCTGAAGCCTGTAGCGACTTAGAAGACGTGAGCGCTGAAGAAATTTTAGCTGAATCCCTTAAAAACCTATATGACGGCGTACCCGCTGCCGAGGTAAACACCTCACTAGTGATGACTGCCCGCACCATGGTTGAGAAAGAACCTAACTATACCTATGTTACGGCCCGCCTACTCTTAGACAATTTACGTGCAGAAGCGCTAAATTTTTACGACCTTGCCGAATCAGCGACCCAATCTGATATGCACCAGTTATACGCCAAAGTATTACCGGCCTACATCGAAAAAGGTGTCGACCTTGAATTACTTTCGCCGGGTCTAAAAGTATACGACTTAGACGTATTAGGCGCAGCGTTAGACGCGACTCGCGACTTACAGTTTAACTATTTAAGCTTACAAACTTTATACGACCGCTACTTCATCCACAGTGATGAAGTACGTATTGAATTACCACAGATTTTCTTTATGCGTGTTGCCATGGGTCTTGCCATTGAAGAAGAAAACAAAAACGAGCGGGCGATTGAGTTCTACAAACTATTAAGCTCTTTCGATTACATGAGTTCAACACCAACATTATTCAACGCCGGCACGTTGCGCCCACAATTATCATCTTGTTACTTAACCACTGTCCCCGATAACCTACACGGCATTTACGGCGCGATTCAAGATAACGCCATGTTATCAAAATGGGCTGGCGGCTTAGGTAATGACTGGACCCCGGTTCGTGCAATGGGCGCTTATATCAAAGGCACCAACGGCCGCTCACAGGGTGTTGTACCGTTCTTGAAGGTTGTTAACGATACGGCTGTTGCGGTAAACCAAGGTGGCAAGCGTAAAGGCGCCGTATGTGCGTACTTAGAAACTTGGCACATGGATGTCGAAGAGTTTGTTGAGCTACGCAAAAACACCGGTGATGATCGCCGCCGCACCCACGACATGAACACCGCTAACTGGGTACCCGATTTGTTCATGAAGCGCGTCTTTGATGATGCCGGCTGGACTTTATTCTCACCTAACGACGTACCTGATTTACACGATCTTTACGGCCAAGCCTTTGAAGACCGCTACACCCAGTACGAAAAAATGTGTGCAGATGGCGAAATTAAATACTTCAAAACCATTAAAGCCCAAGATTTATGGCGCAAAATGATTGGCATGTTATTCGAAACAGGCCACCCATGGATTACCTTTAAAGACCCTTGTAACTTGCGTTCACCGCAGCAACACGTGGGCGTGGTTCACTCATCAAACTTGTGTACTGAAATCACCCTAAACACCAGCGCCGATGAAATCGCCGTGTGTAATTTAGGCTCGATTAACTTGGCCCAGCACATGGGTGAAAACGGTTTAGATTTAGTCAAGCTAGAGCAAACGGTTAACACGGCAGTACGTATGCTCGATAACGTTATCGACATTAACTACTACTCAGTGCCACAAGCGCGCACCTCTAACATGCGTCACCGTCCAGTTGGTTTAGGTTTGATGGGTTTCCAAGATGCGCTATACATGCAGCACATCCCCTACTCATCAGAAGCCGCTATTGAATTTGCTGACCGCTCAATGGAAGCCATTAGCTACTTCGCTATTCAAGCCTCTACGGACTTAGCTGAAGAGCGCGGTGCGTATTCAAGTTTCGAAGGTTCATTATGGAGCCAAGGTAAAGTGCCTTATGACTCTATCGATATGCTGTGCGACAACCGCGGCCATGATTACATCGAAGTTGATCGCTCAATCACCTTAGATTGGGACTCACTACGTGAGCGTGTTAAAGGCGGTATTCGTAACTCAAACATTATGGCGATTGCCCCTACAGCAACCATTGCCAATATTACCGGCGTTGCACAATCGATCGAGCCGACTTACCAAAACTTGTATGTTAAGTCTAACTTGTCGGGTGAATTCACCGTGGTAAACCCACACCTGGTTCGCGACTTAAAAGCACGCGGTCTGTGGGATATGGTAATGGTTAACGACCTGAAATATTACGAAGGCTCGGTACAGAACATTGATCGCGTCCCTGACGACATCAAAGCGCTTTACTCAACGGCTTTTGAGGTTGAACCACGCTGGTTAGTCGATGCCGCTAGCCGTCGTCAAAAATGGATAGACCAAGCGCAATCGCTCAACCTATACATTGCTGGCGCATCCGGTAAAAAACTCGATGTAACCTACCGTATGGCTTGGTATCGTGGTTTAAAAACCACTTACTACCTCCGCGCTCTAGCGGCAACTGGCACCGAGAAATCGACTATTGATACCGGCTCATTAAATGCTGTTTCTTCGCAATCCTCGGCGCCCCAATCATCGTCTTCAGCACAATCTGCAGCGCCGGCAGGCCCTGCCCCCGTGCCGCTAGCGTGCTCAATTGATGAACCTGATTGTGAAGCCTGCCAATAAACAAAGAGCTCAAATAAAAATAGGGTTTTAAGCCAATAGCCCTTTTAACCACATAATAAGAAGCCTCTAGTGTGACAACACACTGAGGCCGCACCTGACAACCAAGACCTAAAGAGAGAGAAATAATGCTGAATTGGGACGAATACAATACTGACGAAGAGAGCAGCCCAGCCCCGCAGGCACCAGCCCCTGAAGTTGTTGCCGCCGCTGCCGAGCAAGTTGTTACAGCCCCTGAAGTTGCTGTAGCTCCGGAGCCCGCCGCCCCTGTTAGCGCCAATGATCGCGTTAACAAAGCTAGAGCCAATCTAAAAGCTATGGATGTAGCTGCCGGCCTTGAAGAATTAGAAATGGGCGCAGCCCGCTTGACTGTGGACGATAAAGCCATGATCAACTGCCGCGCTGACTTAAACCAGTTAGTGCCGTTTAAATACGACTGGGCATGGCAAAAATATCTTGATGGCTGCGCCAATCACTGGATGCCACAAGAAGTTAACATGACAGCAGACGTCGCCCTTTGGAAAAGCCCTGAAGGCTTAACTGAAGACGAGCGTCGTATCGTAATGCGCTCACTAGGCTACTTTTCTACTGCCGATTCATTAGTCGCAAACAACTTGGTATTAGCCGTTTACCGTTTAATTACTAACCCTGAGTGCCGCCAATATTTATTGCGCCAAGCGTTTGAAGAAGCCATTCATACACACGCCTATCAATACTGTGTTGAGTCTTTAGCTATGGATGAAGGCGAGGTCTTTAACATGTACCGCGAGCTTCCCTCTATCGCCAAAAAAGCCGCCTGGAGTTTAAAACACACTCACTCGCTGTCTGACCCCAACTTTAATACAGGCACCCCAGAAGCCGACCAAGAATTGCTGCGCAACTTAATTGGCTTCTACGCCGTTACTGAAGGCATTTTCTTCTACTGTGGTTTCACCCAAATTCTGTCAATGGGTCGCCGTAATAAAATGACTGGCATTGCCGAGCAATTCCAATACATTTTGCGTGATGAATCGATGCATTTGAACTTTGGTATTGATGTTATCAACCAAATCAAACTCGAAAACTCACATTTGTGGACAGCAGACTTCCAAGAAGAAATCACACAAATGGTTGTGGAAGGCGCCGAGCTAGAAATTGAATACGCCAAAGACTCTATGCCTCGTGGTGTATTAGGCATGAACGCCTCTATGATGGAAGAATACCTGCAATTTATTGCAAACCGTCGCCTAAACCAGCTCGGTCTATCCGAGCAGTATCCTGGTGCCGCTAACCCATTCCCATGGATGAGTGAAATCATGGATTTGCGCAAAGAGAAAAACTTCTTTGAAACACGTGTTATTGAATATCAGACGGGCGGTGCACTAAGCTGGGACTAACCTCCCACCTATGTTAGCCGTAGATGTAGTTGTATACATAGATGTATGTTGTAGTTGTCGTTACAGGTAAAGCTCTGAAACACACAAGTGCGCCGAATTGATTCGGCGCATACTATAAAACTAACTCGATCAAGGTTGAATCATGAGCGGACAAAAAAAAGCTCCTGTAGACACAGAAACCATTTTGATGACATTGGATCAACTGGGCCAAACCATCGACATTATGACGACCGTTGTTGGCCGCTTACGGCACTACGTTTCTGAGCAACACAAAGAAAAACAGTATAACTCTGACACCCTGCCCACTACCCCTCCCCAAAAAGCCAAATCACTAAAAATAATAGAAGACAGTTTAAGACCCATATCAACAACCCTGCACTAAACCAAAAAAACACGACCGACAACTAAGAAATATCGTTAGAAAAACTAATCTGTCGTGTTAGACTCGCCTCGTCACAAATAAACGCTAAGTAATACCCCTTATAGCGGTAAGTACATAAGCCCATTAATAGATCGTGGTTTTACCTATAAACTTAGTACCTATATTCATCTATGACTGATCTTTTTTTGCAGGAGGCACTATGCTAGTTTTATCTCGTCGATTAGGCGAAACCCTTATCATAGCGGACAACGTCAAAGTATCTGTGTTAGGTATCAGTGGAAATCAAGTTAGGTTAGGTATAGACGCCCCCAAAGACGTTAGCGTACACCGCGAAGAAGTTTATCAACGCATTCAAGATGAGCGAAAATCGGAAGAAACAGCTGAGTAGATGTAGCGAAAGTAAAAAATTGAACGGTGGCCTCTTAATAGCCGCCCTTTTAGTGCTCAGTTGTAATCGCACATTTATTTTTTGGTACACATCGTTACCATTAGCAAATCGGTAGGCTAAACGTAAAGGTAGCACCACCATGGGCGTTATTACCAAACGACAACTCACCCCCATGAGCCTGGATAATAGACTGGCAAATAGATAAGCCTATGCCCATACCATTTTCCTTGGTGGTAAAAAATGGAGTAAATAACTTATCCGCCAACTCTTGATCGACCCCCGAGCCTTGATCTATTACATTAAAATACACACTATTGTTATCAGCGGTAGCCTGCACCAACACACTAGGCTCTACTGATGACCCCTCTGCGGCCCTACGGCTACCCGTTGCCTCAATCGCATTCCTAATCAGGTTTAGAGCCACTTGCTGAATTTGCACCGGGTCGACAACAATTTCAGCCGCCGCACCATCAGGCTCAAAATGCAGAGGAACATCATTGACTCGTGAATCAATTTCAGCCAAAGCCATCACATCATTCATTAAGTCATTAGGGTTACACACCTTACGACCCTGCCCTGGCTTTTTCACAAAGCTACGCATGCGCTGCACAACCTCAGAGGCTCGTTCTGATTGCGCATTTAGCTTATCTAACAACTCCACCATTTTGGTTTTATCAAAACTCTCTGCGGTAATTAAACGCTTCGCCACTTGCGCATAATTCACGATGGCCGTAAGCGGCTGATTCACTTCATGAGCAATACCCGCAGCCATTTCACCGGTGGTACTTAAGCGCTCCATATGCGCCATATTTTGCCGTTCTAACTCTGCCTCCTCTCTAGCAATCCGCAAAGCCTCCTCGCTTTCAACCCACTCACTAATATCCCTAAGTACCATAACAGCACCACCTTCGGGTCTTGGAGTGCAGCTAATGGCTACCGGAACTGGCCTATTATCACGGCGCCTTATCAACTCCATATCGCTGCGTGCGACAACACCCATGCGATAACTACGATAAGGTAAACTTTGATACTCTTGCACCTTTGTACCATCTTCTAAGTTAAATAAGCCCAGTGTCGATAACTGCTCACCTAAGCAATCAGCCGCAGACCACCCGGTGATTAAAACCACCGCAGGGTTGATGGAAACAATAAGACCATCTTTGTCTAAACCGACAATACCTTCACTAACCGCATTTAAAATTTGTAAATTTTCAGTTTCCAGTTCTGTATTACGTCGCTCCAACTCACTTTCCAGGCGATGGATTTTAATATGGTTACGCACCCTTGCGACCACTTCGTCAGTCTGAAAAGGCTTTGAGATATAATCCACTCCACCGACAGAAAACCCTTTAACCTTGGCAGCACTATCCTCTAAAGCCGATAGAAAAATTACCGCAATATTTTCCGTTTCTGGATCATTTTTTAATGCCTCACAAACCTGGTAACCGTCCATCCCCGGCATAATAATATCTAACAAAATTAATGAAGGTTTTACTTCTCGAGCGAGAGCTAGCGCAGTTTCACCATCTTTAGCTATATGTAAACGATGGCCCGTGCGCTCTAGAGTTTTATACAGAATCTGTAAGTTGATAGGGTTATCATCAACTAATAAAAGAGGCTCCAAGAAACCCTCTTCTTGCTCACTGAGCTTGCGATTGAGCTCGGGGGATGCTGTTATTTGATCAGGCGTCATCAATTAAATATCAACTTACATTAAAACTTGGTTATTATTGTCTGGGCCATCCAAGAAATCGAGTAAACTTTCTAAATCAAAACATGATAGCCGTTTTTTACAATGCTTTAGCCAGTCATGCTCGGTAAAACCAGCCTCATTAAGGTGTTTACAATATCTTGCAAGGCTTCAATATCGCCCATTTTAGCCGTAGAGTAAAGATCTTGATGCGGCTCTTGCGCAAGGCCTATAATCGGATCGATTTACACGTCTCCCGCTTCTTTCTTGAAGTAAGGGAAGATATTTTACTTCCCTAAATAGGGGTTTCTTTGCCCCGCGAAGAACATGGCGATCAAATAAGTAGCCATGATACGGTGCCTGGCTGAGTCATTTATTGTTGGCCTCAGTCCATAAATCCCATTTGTTTCTGGCAAGTATCCGATTTAACGATTATTGTTAGTAAAGTAGCATCCTTTGATATTAGGCGGGCCGTTGCAACCTCGGAATAAGTACTAAGTATTCACCCTATCCGACCTACGACACAAAAGTATTCTAAAATAATAAGATAAAAGGAGAATAGCCTATGGACTCACATCCCTGTGTTCATATAATTGAAGACGATGACGCCGTTCGGGACTCCCTGCAAATGATGCTGGAGTCTGTAGGCCGGCCAACTGAAGTATTCAGTAACGCCGACACCTTTCTGTCAAGCTACAGCCAGGGCATGGCTGGCTGTATCATATTGGACATTCGCATGCCCGGCATGAATGGCATGGAGTTACAACGTAAACTCAACGAACTTAATTCTATATTGCCTATTATTTTTGTAACGGGTCACGGTGATGTGCCTATGGCCGTTGAAGCTATGCAACAGGGCGCTGTCGACTTTGTGCAAAAGCCTTATCGCGAGCAAGAGCTGCTAGACAAAATCACCACAGCGATGAAACTCGACGAAGAAAACCGTGCCAGCTTGCAACAACGTCAGTTGATTATGGAACGCATGAACGACCTCACGCCTAGAGAAAGAGACGTCATGCAGCCCATGGTAGAGGGTAAGGCCAACAAAGTGATTGCCATAGATCTAGATATTAGCCAGCGCACGGTTGAGATTCATAGAGCAAGAGTCATGGATAAATTAAATGCCAACTCCCTCGCTCACTTAGTGCGCATGTATATGGTCATAGAAGGCGACCTAAAGCCTTTAAACAGTTAATGGGTCACTAGATAAGCAATATAATCTACTGACTTAACAGCTCATCAATCGCCTTCAGGCAGCTTAGTATTAAACTGATACTGTAATCGCTGCCTTTAAAGAATTCTTCCGCCATCGGCGCCACTTGGCAGGTAGATGGCAGCGCTGCTGATATCTCTAGCAGCCCTCCTAAACGCTCAATAAAAATAAACTGTAGCCACTGTGGGAAGCTTAGAGCGTCAATACAAAAAGGCTGTTCGCTAGCCAAAGCCTCGGCAGAGGGCCGATTCACTTCCCACAACGCTAAATTGCGTAATTGCGCTTCCAAATCTATTAACAGTGAAGCTAACACTAAATGCTTGCTCATAAATAAACTGGGGTTATCACGGCGCTAAGGAGCGTTTGAAAGGCGGCAAGGAATCCAACAATGCTCGACCATAACGCTTGCTGATTATTCGTCGATCTAGCAACGTTATTTTTCCCCGATCTTGTTCTGTACGCAGTAAACGACCACTGGCCTGTACCAGTTTTAGCGAAGCATCCGGCACACTAATATCCATAAAAGGGTTGCCACCACGCATTTCAATCCACTCAGAAAGAGCAGATTCTACGGGTTGATCAGGGACGGAAAACGGAATTTTAGCGATTACCACATGACTACAATAATCACCGGGTAAATCCACACCCTCCGCAAAACTAGCCAAACCAAATAATACCGACTGCTCGCCTTTATCAACGAATTCTTTGTGACGCCTTAAGACTTCTTGTTTTGAATAATCACTTTGACGTAACACTTTCCGCTGCCAGCTTAGGGGCAGGCCTTCGTAGACATTTTCCATTTGTCTTCGTGAAGAAAACAGCACTAAGCTACCTTGATCGTCCGACAATATTTCAGGTAACAATATGATTAATTCTTCTGTATGCGCATCGGCATTATTAGGTTCACTGGTCATTGAAGGTACAATTAGTTCGCCAGCTTCTAAATGATTAAATGGGCTGGGCACCACTGTATATGCAGCATCTACAGGGGTACCTGCGCGCAACATAAAGCGATCGAAAGTACCCAAAGCGGTTAACGTTGCTGAGGTCACAACCGCAGCAAAACAACGTGACCATAAATAATGTTGCAAGGTATTGGCCGCAAGAATGGGACTACTGGACACTTCAAAATCTAACTGACCACCGGCACCTTCGACCACCGCAATCCATCGCCCTCGCGGAGGCTCTTCTACTTTATGGCCGCGGCAGTAATCTTGCCATAACGCTTGATTGCCTTCGGCGCGACTACGCAACATAGAAAAAGAACTATACCAAGCTTCAGCCTCTGCACCCGTAATACCGTGATCAGGCATGCTGATCGCCTCTTCTAAAATATTACAGGCATTATCTAACAAGTCGTGCATGCTGCGAAATTGCGAAGCCAGTTCATGAGCCTGCATCCGCAAATGTTCAGGCACTAAGCCTTGGGAAAAACGATGATAGGGAATAGATCCGCGCTGATCAGGATCCATATCAACACTAGCTTCTAAGTGATTAAACAACTGACCTAAGCGTTGCTTTAAATCGTCCATCACCGCAGGTAGGCGCTGAATATATTGATTAGCTGATGATGCTGCCAACTCTGGCGCAACCTTTGCTAATACTTTTGAACCCTGATCTAACCAACGCTCAGTGGAACGGACACGGCTAAATAGTGAGAAATGGCCAATCGCTTTTTCAGGTAAATGATGGCCTTCGTCGAAAATATAAATGCTGTCTTCCGGTTCAGGCAAAATCGCGCCACCACCCAGTGACAAATCGGCCAAAACTAAATCGTGATTGGCAACGATGACATCAACTTTATCGAGTTCTTCACGGCCTTTATAAAAATAACACTGTCGAATATTGGGGCAGCGTCTACCTGTGCACTGAGCATGATCGGTCGTTACTTGCGACCACAACGACACGTCCAACTCATCAGGCCAGTTATCTTTATCGCCATCCCAATCGCCGGTCGATAATGCATTGAGCATCGACTCATACACTTTTTGATCTTGACCGTGTACCTGCAGCTGCATTTCGTCTGGATGTTTTCCCGCAGAGAACAGGGCCATACTTTCGTGATTGGAACTACTGCCTTGCAGTAAACTATCCAACTTACTTAAGCACAAATACCGACCACGGCCTTTAGCCAGCGCGAATGAAAATGACAGTCCGCTATGCAGTAAAATATCAGGTAAATCTTTGTAAACAACTTGCTCTTGCAGCGCCACAGTGGCGGTAGAAATAATTAAGGTTTTATTTAGCGCTTGCGCAATAGGAATGGCCGATAAGGTATAGGCGATAGTTTTACCTGTACCGGTACCCGCTTCGGCAACACAAATTCTTGCTTTGCCTTCGCGGTGGCCGTTAGCATCAACATCAGCTCCCGCTAAAGTTCTCGCCACCTCAGCCATCATCAAACGCTGGCCTAGGCGAGGCTTTAAATTCTTGCTATCCAGTAGGTGTCGATAGGCTCCCTGTATCGTACTTTTTAACTCATCCGTTAACATCAGCCCTGTGCCAGCCGCTCTTGGACGCGATCAATCGTATTGGCATAGATACCTAGCACATAATCCCTATGTTCTTTTGGCAACGCCTCAATACGCTGCTTGAAGTCCTCTTCTACCGGCTCTAAACCGGCAATAGCAAAAGGCTTTTTTTGTTCGGAGTATACGCCTTGCGGATATTCTCCATGCAACATTTTGTGTGCAATAAAGTTAGTAGGGTGCAAGGCATAGCTTGTAAAGACTTGCTCATCAATGGCATTGGCTACTGCCTCGGCATCTTCAAAATCGCCCTGCAAAGGAGTACCAAACGACACATGCACATGCCCCTTATTACCCGTGATGCTTTTAGCAATACTTTCAACATCTTCGTGCTCATCTTTTTGATAAGAACCATGGGTCCCTTTTTCGTATAACTCTTTAGCTTTTGCCCCATCACAGGGGTCAAGCTCATAAGAAATCGCAACAGGTACAATGCGCATCTGATTAATAAACGTTGAAAAATTTTGCTGCTTTTTATTTTGACTCATACCAACCATTTTAATCATAGCCGGCTCAGTTTTATCATTACCATCTTTTGCCCGACCTTCACGCTGAGCAATCCAAACCGAATTATTATCCAGTTCTATAGAGTGACGAATATATCGCGACAAATGCTTATAAGCCGCCAGCATAGCTCGCCCTTTTTCTGAGCGTTTCACAATAAAACTTTTGTTTAAGCGCATGAGAGCAGAAACATAAGGCTTGGTTAACAAATTATCACCAATGGCAATACGTACCATTCCGAAACCTTCCGCGTTCAGCGTATAGTTCACAAAAGCAGGATCTAGGGCAATATCCCTGTGGTTACTGACAAATAAATAAGATTTAGAAGAATCTAAGTTTTCCAAACCTGAAGAGGTACAGGCCGTTGTCGTTTTATCAACCATCCCATCCATATAATTTCTGACGAGTGCCTGCGCGTCTTTCACCGTAGTAATATTTCGTAGTTGTTTTCTCAGCTTAGATTTCACCAGAGGGTATACAATGACCTTAAACCATTTATGCCAAACGCCTAGGCGAAGCGTGGCTATCGCTGCAATAAACTCTCGATCATTCATCAAACCATCTAATACAGATTTAACTTCTTCATCGTTATAGGGTCGAATATCAGCAAACTGGCCCATAGGGATTAATACGCTCTCAAACTTGAATGAATAAATTGGTAAAATTTGACCGCAAACCATACCGGAATTAGGGCCATTAGTCATCCAGCAATAGTCGCCAAGAGCGCTTGGCTGCCATATTGAGCAACCAAGCTATCATCAACACCTGTGGCAAGGTAACCAAAGATAGCGAAAAAGCGGCCGCACATATTTTTCAGTGCCCCGTAACGACATGACCTCGGCGTAACAGGCGTAACCCACTCCACCAAAAAACGAAAGATTACCCGGCGCTGACGCCTGATGAGACAACTCAGGTGCAGGTAAGCCGGGGTTATTCGCGCCAGTGCCTTGGCCGCTACAGGTATTTTCTTGTTTTGAAGAGCTGCATGAACTCATATAAAGCCCAAACCTTATTGATGATTTAACACTCAGCATAAAGTAGCGTTCTTTACTCCATACCCATTAAAATCATATGAAATCCATTATATTCAACTAAAACCACTTTTTGCCTTGACGCTTTATAGGCTTATCATTATTATGCGCGCCTCATTACCGAGATTGGATTAACCAGAACCAATTTCACGCTGCTAACAACAGCAAAGTTAAGTGCGGGGTGGAGCAGTCTGGTAGCTCGTCGGGCTCATAACCCGAAGGTCGTCGGTTCGAATCCGGCCCCCGCTACCAAATAAAAAAGGCTCGCCATTTGGCGGGCCTTTTTTATTTGCTGCGAAGCAATCACATCACCCCAACCTCAACCCGCAGCCTTGATAAACAAGTAAATTTCATCCAGCAACGGTTACCTATTGCTCAACCAACGTTTCAACCGCATAATTAGCCAATAAATTTAAGCAATACTTGTTAACACATAATCATAATAATATTGAAGAACAGAGGTATTCCATGGATATATTCTTAACGCTTACCGGCGCAGTCATTTTGGCTTTAAGCTGGCTTTCTCTACTTGTCAGCAGCTCTAAAGAAGATTTTTCTTGGGGCTTATGTTCTTTATTTTTGCCTCCTTTTTCCTATCTCTACGGCTTATTTCGCCTAGACGTTGCGAAAGACGCAATCACTCTTGCAGTCATTGGTTTAATATTAGTGTTCCTGGGCCTATAACGGTTAGCGGGCACAGACAAAACACTAAGCAAAATGATAGCATTTGCCCTCTAAACAAATAAGAAGTATTAAACGAGATCCTCGATGAAGCGCTACACCCTAGCGGCCACCGTAGGCCTTGCCATGCTACTGGTCTCAAGCGCCCACGCAGCAAAGCCTACCAGTATCACTTTTGAGTCCACCACCGCACTGGACGACGGCACAGCGTATTCTGTTTACGTGGTTACGTGCTCTAACAACACCACACTCAAACTATCGGCTTGGGATAAGCGAAAAAAATGGTGCATTGGTGAAGGCATCCAAGAAGACTGTGTACGCAAACAAATCAAAGCAGCCAAAAAAGCCTGCCGCTGAGCCCCCCCCCGCATTCAAAAAAGGGAGCCTTAACACACGCCAAGGCTCCCTTTTTATACCTAGCTCATGGAATAACACGCTCGCAACCCTCTGCTAGACTATAAACACCCCAAAGCCACTTCAGTCATTTAATATGCGTGTTGCAATCCCACAACAAAGGCCGCACCCAATAAAACAAGCCATTGCTGAGCCTCCGCCCGCCTACAACTTTAGCCTTAACGTTGACAGCTTATTAAAAAGCGACTTTGCCCAGCACGCCAACGAAAGTAAGCAGGAATCTGCAGCACAAGTGATTGCGGCCAGCTCTACGCTAAACCACTTTATGATTAATATTAAAAGGAGTAGGGCATCAACCCCCCAAAACAAACAGCGCAAACAACGCTAGACCTGCACCCAATTAGAAAGGCGATTTATTTAATAACTAATTAACGCTAACTCGGTAAACATATCTTCTGAGGCTTTTTTAGCTCTGAATCGACGGGTGATTTTATTGAATTCTTTTGCCACATTATGCATGCGATCTAAGGCACGGTTGTGACGTGAGCTATTACGACTGCAATCCAGAAACATTTGCTGGCGCTGAATATAGCTTTTTACAGCAGCCTGCGCGTCTAGCATTTCACCGAAGCCAGCAATTTCAGGGTTAGGCAAATACGGCACCTCAGCCTCTTTACAGGCTGACCACGCCTGAGAAACCAGGAAGATTGAGAGCAAACCAAAAATTAAGCCTTTTTTCATAAATCAGCACCACGTTGTTATCAGTAATTTACAGCTCTGTCGACAGCGAGGCTTAAGTAGCATCTGCCTTGTTTCGAAGCACTGTATCTATAATAACCAATACTCCCAACTTAGCAATTCATTCACATTTCATTACCAAGTATTTCTCCACTTTACACGCCATCATCGAATTTGCCCCAAGCATCACTTGACAAGCCAGCGGCAACAAGGAATAATCTCGCCTCTTAATTTTTGACCCCCTATTTCGAGGAGTTCCAAGATGGCAAATTCTCCACAAGCAAAAAAACGCGCTCGCCAGGGCGAAAAGCGTCGCCAGCACAATGCCAGCCTGCGCTCCATGGTACGCACATCCATCAAGAAAGTTCTTGCAGCTATCGATGATGGAAAAGCCGATGAAGCACAAGCAGCTTATGCAGCAGCAGTACCCGTTATTGATCGCATGGC
>JBNMPS010000028.1:0-23225 GCA_051277005.1 Pseudohongiellaceae bacterium | reverse complement strand
GGCATTCACCGGTGGCTTGTGACAATGGCGGCCTTCGGGATACAGTGTGTCTCTAAATAAGTCGTTGATTGTTTTTTGATCTATACATCATCTGTAAGCCTTCACATTAGCAATAAGTTGTGAGCTATGGAAGACTTAGGTCTATACTATGTATTGTTAAATTTATTCCTTCAAATAAATACTATCGCTTTCGAAGGTGTTAGGGGAAATAGTGGAAAGTAAAGACACGGCATACTGGGTAAAGCAGCTTAGCAATGTGCAGCTGCCGGTTTTATCTGGGGTAATGCAAGAGGTTAACGCTGTTACTAAATGTGGTAAGTCTTCTGCTGAGCAGCTTTCAGAAATTATCATGCGTGACGCGGCACTCACTGCCAAAGTGTTGCGTATGTCTAATAGCGTCGCTAATACCCGTAGTAGCAACAAAATCACAACCATTAGCCGTGCTGTAGTTCACTTGGGCTTTAAGGGCATTAAAGCTATTTCGCTGTCTATTATGCTGGTTGATTCATTGATGAAAAATCAAGACAAACAGCGCATGATGGAATGGATGGGGCGAGGTTTTCATACCGCAGTGCAAGCTGAGAGTTTGATCGGTTTGGCGGGTAATGATAATGATGAAGAGGTCTTCATCACAGCGTTATTACTGCATGTGGGCGACATGGCCTTTTGGAGTATGAAAGGGCAATACGTCAATTTATTAGATGGTGCTCTAGCCACAACGGGCGATGCAACTAATCCTAAGCTAGAAAATAAAGTGTTAGGTACCACGATCAAGGATGTTGGTATCGCGTTAGCTAATGAATGGAACCTGGGCGATGATTTGAAGGAAGTATTAAGTCCTGGCCATAAGCCTAGCTTACGAACTCAAGCAGTGCTGCTGGGCGAAAAAATCAGCCTTGCCTCTGAAAAAGGCTGGGATTCACCTGAGTTCACTGATGTGTTGGTTGATGCCTCAATGTTTACCGGCCTTGGTTTGCAAGATATGCGTGCGAAGATCCTAGAGGGTGCTGAGCGTGCGGCGGCCGTAGCACGCTCATATGGTGCCAACCCTATTGTTAAGTTTATTCCAAGCCCTGAGGAGCAAGGTCAGAAAGCTGAGGCGGCTGTTGAAGAGGCTTCATTAGTTGAACCTAAGCCAGTCGAAGCATCAGGTCAGGTTAATACCGACGCAAAATTACAGTTAGAAATTTTGCGTGAAATGGGCAATATGGTTCAAAATAATATTGATGTTAATACCCTGTTTATGATGTTAACCGAAGGCATTCACAAGGGCGTAGGTTTTGAGCGTGTCGCTTTATGTTTAATCGACCCTAAAGTCACTACCATGACGGCTAAGTATGTACAGGGGCCAAAAGCTGCTGTTTGGCAGGATGAATTAAAAATGCCGGTTAAGTCAGAGCAGGATAATTTGTTCGCTTATTGTTTGCATCAGCGTGAAACAGCTTGGATGAAGCGTAAAGTCAGCTGTGGACTAGAGCATTTAATTAATAAGCGAATGGAAAATCTTATTGATACTAATAATTGTGCTATTGCCGCTGTTTACACCGGCAAGAGAACGATTGGGATATTGGTGGCTGATAGAGGTAAAAAGGGTCCGGATATTACCCAGGAGCAGTTTGATAGCTACTCGCACTTTGTGCAGCAGGCAAACAGCTCATTGGCTATGTTAGCGGCCAACTCAAAGCGTTAGTGTCGGTTAATTACATCCACATATAACGTTAAGCGTTGACCGGGTTGTAGGTATTTTTTCGGGTTAACGCCGTTCCATTTAACAATGTCATTCAATTTTATTTTGAACTTATCGGCAATTCTGGCCAAAGAATCACCATTTCTTACGGTGTAACCTAGTTTTTTAACAACCGCATTTCTATGTAGGCTATTAGCCATAGATTGTTGAGCTGCGGCTGTGGTAATGCTTTTGGTCATGGTTATTGGTTTAACCCAAACGCTTAATTTTTGCCCAGGGCGTATCAAGTCTTTTGGGGCAAAACCATTCCAGTGAGCAATTTTTTTGCTGCTAACCTGATGTTTTTTTGCAATGCTCCAAAGAGATTCGCCAGGTACGACTGTGTGATAAATCTGGCGGGTTCCTTTTTCACCTTTACGATTTTTTTGGATATTACCGCTGCGCTCTGAGGCGCTGTAAGCATAGAGGTGGCTAGCTTTTGATGCGGTGGGGATCATTAGCTTTTGGCCAATACGAATCGTGTTGCCTTTGATTTTGTTGACTTTACGAATGGTGTCCGTGCCGGTATTAAAGCGTTTGGCAAGAACCAGCAATGAATCACCCCTTGTAACCGTATATCGCTGCCAATGTAGCCTGTCTTTTTTGTTTAGCTGGCTTACTCTTTGTTTAAAAAGTTCTGCTTTGTGTGCCGGAACTAGTAATTGGTGAGGGCCATTGGGGTCCGTGGCCCAGCGATTAAAACCAGGATTAAGTTTATAGATCTCCTCAATATCAACGTCTGCTAGCTCTGCGGCTTGGGCTAAATCAATCTGTGATTTTGTGTCTACGGCTGTGAAATAGGGTTCATTGGCAACGGGGTGTAACGTGATACCATAGCGCTGGGGGTTATCAAATATTTTAGCTAGCGCTAGTAACTTGGGTACATAGCTGCGAGTTTCTCTGGGTAGGTCAAGCGCCCAAAAATGGGTTGGTTTACCTTTGCGCTTGTTTTTGCGTATGGCTTTGTTGACGGTTCCTTGGCCAGAGTTATAGGCGGCTAAAGCTAATAGCCAGTCATCCTTATAATATCGGCTAAGGTTCTGTAGATAGGTTAGTGCCGCATTGGTTGAGGCAATTGTGTCTCGTCTACCATCGTACCACCAGTTGCTTTTGAGCTTAAACATACGGGCGGTGCCAGGAATAAATTGCCACATGCCGGAAGCGCGTCCATGGGAGTAGGCGAAAGGGTCAAAGGCGCTTTCAACAATGGGGAGTAAGGCAAATTCGGTGGGCATGCCTATTTTTTCAATTTCTTCAATAATATGGAAACCATAACGTTCAGCTCTTTGGCTGACCCGTTTCATATAAGCGGGGTTTTTTGCGTACCAGTTAAATTCTGCCGTTAATCTAGGTTGATCAACTTGCTGCAATTTAAAGCCCAGCGGGATGCGCTGCCATAGGGTAGAAGGTGGAATCCAATAGGGGTTAGTGTTTTGAGGTTCAACTTCACTTAGCAGGCAGCCATGTTCGCCATGAAAATCGGTGTGTAGATTGAGTTCAGTGAATTCGAGTGTGGCAGGATCCAATAGCTCAATCTTACTTGTTTGATCATCGGGGCTGTTTGATGGTGGTAATAAAGACTGGCAGCCGGTGATGAAAAAAAGGCAGGGCACTACATGAAGAAGCTTTCGTAACATATTGATTAATAATTATTTAGTGTGATGAATATAGGGCGTTCATTGATGTCCTATATTGTATTTATTCTATCTGTATAGGTCAATTTGATTCACTCTCCCGTTAGAATTGATTCTTCCATTCACGTAAGGCTGCAAATACTTCGGTGTTTGAATTTAACACTTTTCCAGTGTGTTGCTCTGCACTTATTTTGATTGATGGTAGGTGGCTGCGAAGAAAGGGATTGGTTTGTTGTTCTAGTCCAATATAGGTTGGAACCGTCGGCGTATGCCTCTTTCTTAGGGCGCTGTCACACCTAATTCTTTCGATTAACTCTTGGTTATTGGGTTCCACAGCTGCGGCAAACGCTAAATTGGCCAACGTGTATTCATGGGCGCAGTATACCAAGGTGTTATCAGGTAGGTCTGATAGCTGCTGTAAAGATTGGTACATAAGTTCTGGTGTGCCTTCAAAAAGCCTACCGCAGCCCCCAGCAAATAAGGTGTCGCCGCAAAATAATACCGGTGAGTTATTGATGTTAGGGCTATAAAAGGCGATATGATCCAGGGTGTGGCCTGGAACTTCTAAAACCTGGAAATCTATGCCGATAACGGTGACTTGGTCGTCCGCGTGATAGTGCTTATCCAATACGCTGATGTCTGGGTTAACAGGGCCATGAATGATAGCGTCGTACTTTGCTTTTAGGGAGGCAATACCGCCAACATGATCATAATGATGATGGGTGACAATAATACTCTCTAGGCTCAAGCCACGTTGACTCAAAAACCGCTCGACGGGTTCTGACTGCCCAGGGTCGACAATACAGGCCTGCTGGCTTGTGGTGTCGTATAGGCACCAAATGTAATTATCGTCAAAAGCTAAAATGGGTTCGATTTTGATCATAAATAGGTATTCTTGAAAGGTGATATTTTGACTTGCAGCTTTATGCTAACGTTCTAAGCTAATAATTAACAATGCTACACCAGTCTATTAAAGGGTCAATGACAACTTTCTCAACTTTGTATCAATATAGGATGTTAATTGCTAACAATTACCTCTCATTACTCTCTAGCTAAGTCGTTATTATGTACTTTAAACGCTTAATCAACTTTCTCTTAAATTATCGGGCTAAAAAGCCGCCGGTGGAGCTGGTGTTTCCAGCTGCCGAACATTGGTTTCAGTCTGAGGAAGGGCAATTGTTACTTTGTGCTGAGCAATACTTGATTAAACGCTCGCTAAGTAGCAGTTTTGGCTATTTCATTATGCAAATGAGTGTATGTAGAAATAAGCTGCTTTCTCGTACCGCTCGCGTGCAGCATAAATTCTGTGTTTACCCCATTGCTGGCCGCTCACCATTAGACCATGTTGATCTTGTGACCGATATCGAGCAATTACCGCTTGCTAGTTGCAGCGTTGACGCAGTTGTTCTTCATCATAGCCATGAGTTTGTTGAAAACCCTCAGCAGCTGCTGAGAGAAATCGAGCGGGTGATGGTTAGAGGAGGGCATTTAGTGGTGGTGGGTTTTAATCCTTATTCATTGATGGGTATTCAAGGAGCCTTGGCGCGCTTTTTTCCGAGGTCAGTTTGGCATAATAAAAGCTACAGTCAGGGCCATATGGAGGGCTGGCTGTCGATTTTAGGGTTTCAGTCAACCCAAAAACAATACGGCTATCATCGTTTTGCGGCGAAACGGAAAAAGTCACATAATAAGCTTTGGGTGTATGTTAGGCGGTTCATTTATCATTTTACAAAAAAACTACCCTTAGGTAGCTTTTACTGTATAACAGCGGTAAAACAAGAGGCCGCGATAATAACTCCAGATACGTTAAAATGGCGTCAGGCTGCCTCTAATCTGTCAGCCCTCAGTCCAAAAACTAATATCAGGCAAGGTAAGATCGTGCCTTTTAAAAAATCATAATTAATATGGGTTAAAGGTCACAGTGGCCTTCGCGAGTAATAAAATTGCTGCCCCGTTAGAAAATCGCTAATATACATAATTTAGGTTAATAAACAAACTATGCGTCAAGTCGTTTTAGATACAGAAACTACCGGCCTCGAATATCGTGAGGGACACCGGATTATTGAAATCGGCTGTGTTGAGCTAGTTGATAGAAAACTTACGGGGCGACATTATCATCAGTACATTAACCCTGAGCGTGAAGTTGAGCAGCAGGCAATTGAGGTGCACGGTATTACCAATGAGTTTCTTGTTGATAAACCGTACTTTAAGCAAGTGGCCGGTGAGTTTCTGGAGTTTATTAAAGGCGCAGAGTTAATTATTCATAACGCGCCTTTTGATGTTGGCTTTATTAATAATGAGTTTTCTCTTTTTGATAAAAGTATTGGTGCAGTTGAGCAATACTGTGGCGTTTTAGACACTCTCGTTCTCGCAAGAAAAAAACATCCTGGGCAGCGTAATACCTTAGATGCATTGTGTTCACGTTACGGGGCCGATAATTCTCAACGTGACTTGCACGGCGCTTTATTAGATTCTGAAATTCTTGCCGATGTTTATCTCTACATGACGGGGGGGCAAACCGCGTTGTTATTAACCGATGAGGATGGCGGTTTAGAAGGTGGCTCTACCTCGGCGATAAAACGCCTTGCTGATAATAGGGTGCCGTTAAAAGTCATTAAAGCCTCAGATAATGAGATGGCTCAGCATGAAGTACGCTTGGATGAAGTCGAGAAAAAAAGTGATGGGCAGTGTGTATGGCGTCGCTAGAGCACAGCTAAAATAATCCGTAAATTCTTATGCCTCCATAATCTTTAACCAGCCCTTTAATGCATATAACGTGTGTGCTCTGGTCATGCATTTCAATATCGAGAGTCCTCCCTTTCCAATTCTCTTCTTCAGCGTCGGCAATTAAGAAATGTTTATTACCCTTGCTGTAAAGTAAACCTTTATTATGCGGGGGGGTTACTGAGGTGATAATCACGGAGGTATATTCATTACTCAGTTTTGATAATTCAATATCAACCAGTCCGGTTTGATTGCGGACTATTCGTTGGCATATCCCTAGATAAGTTGTTGAGCTGTTATCTTCGGTATTTGTTTCTTGACAGATAACGGGGCTGCCTATGTTTAAGTTGATTTTTGCCTTGCTCTCTGAAAATTGTAAGCTTGCTAAAATATCGTTATTTTCGGCGACCAAGATGCCTGTTTTGGAGGCTGTTGGTTTTTCTGGTAAATCAATCACAGGGGCCTTTGCTTGGGTTTGTTTTACGTTGATGGCGTAAGTGTGAGCGCACTGGTTAAAGCAATTTTCTAGGCTTGAAAATAAAGCGAATTTTCCTGTTTGATACATAGAATAATGGTTGCTTTTTATTTGAGTGAGCCAGTTGTGTAGGCTTTGAATCAGTGCATGAAGCTCAGAGAATACTTTGTGTTGGCCTTCTTGATTACCAAGTGTCTGAACGCTCTGTTGATACAGTGAGTCAATACTTGTTAATAAGTGGCTTATGTCAATCTTGATACCTGAATTGGGTTTTTTATTCTGTAGACACTTACCGTTTTCTAAATCAGCCCAAAAACCACTTACTTCTGGATGGTCAGCGTATAAATCAATCACTCTGGAATGAAGGTTGAGTTCTTTTATTATATTTATTATGGGTTGATGAAGTTTTGTGTTGATGTTTTTGAAATCAATGATATTTAGTGTTTGGTAGTCGATGAACTGACGTTCGATGTTTGTGGTCTCATCACTGCAAATACTACGTCGTGTTTTTATAATTTCCTGTGGTTCAGATTGAGCTAAGGCATAAAATAATTTATTGGTTAGCTTGATCGATAGGTCAGGTAAGGGTGTTTGGGTTGCTATGCCTATAAGCTGCTCAAACATTAGCCAGTCAAAAAGTTGGTACGCAAAGGTGTTGGCTTTTGATCTTTGTGGGCCATATAAGAGTGGTGTGGCTTGATATAGAGTCATGTAGAGCTGTTTGTAGAGTGTAACAATGCTCTTGACTGTTGATTTACAAAGTTCTGCTATCTCACCATGCTGAGGGTTACGTGCAGAAACTGCGCGCTTGCCGTAGGTTATGAATAATTGGTGGTATACGGGTAATAAGTATTGAATGTACCGTTCTAGCAGAGCTGTTTTATGGTTATTGCTGAGTTGGCATTTAATGAGTTTGTTGAGTTCTTGATTAGACTCTAGTAAAAGCTGATGAGGTTTAATGCCTTTAGTTTTAAAAAGACTATCAATGTCATAGTTGGAATATAAGTTACCCCGCTCTTTTTTTGATTTAAGCTTTAATGGTTTATAGTCAAAGTCGACTTTTCTCGCGGGTAAGCTTTTACCAACATAAACTTCAAAAGCGACTTTGACTTTTTGAAGTTGGTATTGCGTGAGTATTATTGCTGCCTGGAAGTGTGTTTTGAAGGTTGTTTTACCTTGAGGTAATTCACCGCATTGTGCTTTAGGTAGTTTACAGGAGTACTCTTCGTAGTGAGGATTGGATGCTTCATTTTCAGTATATAACCCATCGATAGATATCCGTTGGATGAGCGGTAGGTGGGTGGCGTCTTTACTAAATAAATGAACGCCAGATTTGAATTTTTGTTCTTGGCTATAGGTTGTTAAAAACTGCCTGAGAATAATAGGCTTGGCTTTGGCGGAGGGCGGTGATTCGTTTTCGTCGTTGCTAGCTACCTTTGATTCTTCATGTTTTTTTTTGGTGCCGTCTTCTGAGTTAAATCCTTGAGTGATGGCTTGGTCTAACGCATCTTCGCTGCTGAACAGGGCGTCTTCGTAATGCTCTTTCGATTGGACTAAAGGGTCGTATTGGGAGTATTTGTCGGTTGCTGCTGAATTCGCGATTTGTTGCTCTGGCGTGATACCAGCGCTTTCAATAATTAATTTTTTGGGTTGGGGGGGGCGATTTGAATCTTCAGTATTATCATTCATTTAGATTTGTAAACCCGTGTGAGTGATAGTCGAGAGCATCATGCTCCCGACGAAACAGGGTGACCTTTATAGTCTGCTTACGGCAAAAAGACCAACACCACCAAGAACGAAGGTATAGGGCAATGCCATCCACACCATCCTACCGTAGGAAAGGCGAATTAATGGCGCTAATGCAGACGTTAGTAAGAACAAGAAGGCCGCTTGGCCATTAGGCGTAGCAACACTCGGTAAGTTAGTGCCAGTATTAATGGCGATAGCGAGTAATTCAAATTCTTTACGGTTGATTGTGCCGGCATCAAGTGCTGCTTTTATTTCGTTGATGTAAACGGTAGCAACAAAGACATTATCACTAATCATCGATAGTACACCATTAGCCAAAAAGAACATGCTGGGGCGAACAGATGCATCCATAGCAAGTACAGTGTTAATAATAGGGCTAAATAAGTGTTGTGAGTGAATGACGGCGACAATGGCGAAAAATACCACTAATAGCGCGGTGAATGGCAGAGCCTCTTCGAAGGCATGACCGATTTTATGCTCTTCGATAATACCGTTAAACGCCGTTAATAATACGATGATGGTAAGGCCAACAATACCCACTGCAGCCACATGAAAAGCTAAGGCTAAGACTAAGAACAGGGCAACCAATCCTTGAATGTAAAGGGCGGCGACATCTCGGTTAGTCCGTTTTTTCTCTTCTTCTCTAGCGAAGTCTTCTAATACCGAGCGCACTGATGGTGGAAGCTGTACACCATAACCAAACTTACCGGTCATTTCTAATAGAGCGCAGCAAATTAAACCGGCCACCAAGACTGGCATGGTAACGGGGGCCATCTGTAAAAAGAATTCAACAAAAGTCCAGCCAGCACGTTGCGCGATTAACAGATTTTGAGGCTCACCTACCAATGTGCATACGCCACCTAAAGCAGTACCAACAGCACCATGCATTAAAAGGCCACGAAGAAATGAGCGGAACTGGTCAAGATCTTCGCGGTGATATTCGACAATGTTGCTATCAGAGCTGTGGTCGTGGTTCTCATTATGCGCGGGTTTACCTGAGGCCACTTTGTGATAAACAGCATAAAAGCCTATGCCGACTGTGATGAGTACGGCGGTAACGGTTAAGGCGTCTAAAAAGGCACTCAAAACGGCTGCTGTAATAGAAAAAAGTAGCGATAAAAGTATCTTTGACTTAATCCCCAGCAGTATCTTGGTGAACATGAAGAGCAGCAGCTTTTGCATAAAGTAGATGCCGGCGACCATGAAGACTAATAGCAATATAACTTCAAGGTTGGCTGCAACTTCTGCGTACACCGCTTCTGGTGTGGCCATGCCGAGCACAATAGCTTGTATTGCTAGTAGGCCGCCTGGTTGTAATGGATAGCATTTGAGCGCTAGTGCCAAGGTAAATATAAATTCAAGAATGAGTATCCAGCCAGTGATAAATGGCCCTAACGTATACAGTAGAATTGGGTTTGCTATTAAAAAAGCAATAATGGTCGTTTTGTACCAGCTCGGCGATTGGCCGAGAAAGTTTTGCATAAATGCTTGTGGCAAAGTCTGCGCCATAATGGTTCCTTATTAAGGTTGAAGTAAACCGAGTTGTTTCAGTGAATATTAATAACTATGGAATATAATATATTCACAGAAAATTGCAGTGTAAATCGTTAATTTACCTGTATTTTTTTGATAAAACGACATGTTATCGTTTATATATTGTTCGATTATAGTGTTTGACCGTAGATTGTGTTGTTTTTCCTCTGTCTAATTGCAAAAATAACAATGACTTAGCGCACAAATTTACAGTAATAATAGAGGTTAAGTCGTAATATAAGGCTATACTCATTTTCGACTATAAATAATTCTAACAATAAGCCTGTTTAGTGATGTTACATCGGCCCTTTTGCACTTTGGGTCTGCAACATTAGTTTACGATGATAGACTTCATAGTAAGGAGAAAACGTGTCTCTGGATGTAGCAATTAATTTACATTCCCTCAAATTAGTTAAAGATGAGCTCGATAGTAGTATTAACCAAGCGACCAATGAGTTTGAGGCATTTCTTGTTAATCAATCAGATGTTGCCCATGCAGAACAGGCGTTGACATTGGTTTTGCAGGTTGCCGGCACGTTTAAATTACTTGAATTACCGGGCGCGGCTTTATTGGCTGAGCAAATGGCGCTTGTACTTAAGTCTATTGTTGAGGCCGAGGGCAAGGCCTCTGATGCTGCTTTATCTGCGCTTACACAAAACCTATTCGTTTTACCTCGGTATATGGAGTATTTGTCTATCAGGCATTCAGCTCTGCCGACCTTGTTAATGCCTTATATCAATCAATTATGCGTGATCAATAAACAGGCTCTATACCCTGAGTTTCACTTTGCAGGGTTTGACTGCCAGGTTGTGGTTGCTCCATCTACTGGTAGTCCTCAAATTGAGGCTTTATTGCAGGCTATTAGTCGCTTGAGACATATGTACCAGGTGGGGTTTTTAGGGCTTATTTCAGATAAAAACCCAAGCCCCTATTTTGGCCAATTGATTGAGCGTTCTATTAGCCGTGTTAGCAATATGCTAGTTGGCCATCCAAATGGAGAGATTTGGCATGTCGCTAAAGCCTTTGCAGCTTGTTTGGCTGAAGGTAGCTTGGAGGTGACTCTTAATCGTCAGCGTTGTTTGTCAGCAATAGAGCGGCTTTATCGGCAACTAGTGAGTCAGGGTGAGTCTGCATTTGATAATACTGATGATAAGTTAAAGGTCGATCTATTGTTTGCTATTAGTTTAAGTGACTCTGAAAACCCCGGTGTGCAGGCACTTAAAGCCGCTTATAAGCTTGGCAGCTATGATCTAACCGATAAGCAGCTTGTTGAAGAGCGGGTTAAAATGTATGGGCCTAGTCTTGATACTATGGCTTCTGTCGTTAATGTCATAAAAGAAGAGCTTCGCCACACCAAAGATATTTTAGAGATTGCTTCCCAGAACAATATTATTCAGAGTGATGATCATAAAACACTCATCGATATTGTTAATCGCCTAGCAGATACGTTGAGTATATTGAACTTGTCAGGGCCAATGGATTTACTGCGTAAAGAGTTGGAGGGCATAAAGACTTGGCTCGATAATCCCGATGAGATTAACACCAATACATTCCTTAATACCGCCGATACATTACTGTATATAGAAGGCGCTCTTTCTAGTTTAGAGCGTCGAGAAGTGACGGTAGCCGAGCTCAATGCGGCGGACGAAGATATGCGTAAAAAAATCATCTCGGAGAGTCATTTAGCGGCGGCTCAACGGGTAGTGTTAGAAGAGGCCGAGGCGGGCATTGCTTTATCTAAGCGCGCTATCAGCTCTTATGTTGAATCTAATTATGATAGCGGCCATATTGCCAATATTGCGGTGACCTTAAATACCGTCAGAGGGGGATTAAAGGTATTAAATTACAATAGAGCAGCGGCTATTTTGCTAAGCTGCAGTGCTTTTATTGATGGCCATATACACGATAAAAATGCGGGCACCCAGCGTCATCAGCTGTTAGAGACGCTTGCGGATGCATTAATAAGCATGGAGTATTATTTAGCTGAGGTGGCTAGCGGCAATAAAGCTAACGAGAAAATTTTGGATGTTGCAGAAGAAAGTTTAGCTGCGCTGGGTTTTCCTGTAACCGAAGAAGTTTAGGATAAAATTAGGGCTAATTATGATTTATATGGGCTTAGCGGCCGTCATAGCCATTATTGCATCACTGTTTATCTATGTGGCTTTTAAAACCTTATTCAAGTCTCATTGGATTCTCGGCTGGTTTCGTGGCACCGCTGGAATCTTGTTGGTTTTATTGGCGATTTTTCTCAGTTTGGCTGCGCTCGATTTTTATAGTTATAAGCAATTAGATAAAAATAAGTCTATTGCTAATTTAAGCTTTACCGAAATTGAGCCCCAACTTTACCGGGTATCGGTTATTGATGAAAGTGGTTACGAGCAGGCCTTTGAGTTGCGCGGTGACCTTTGGCAGCTAGATGTAAGGATATTGACTTGGGCATCGAGCATAGCGCGCTTGGGGCTTCTTCCTGGTTATCGATTAGATCGGATTAGTGGTCGTTATGTGTCACTTGAGGAAGAAAAGTCATTTCCCAGAACCGTGCACGCTTTGTTCTATAATGATAGCGCATTTGATGTATGGGTATTTCTTAAAGAAAGCGGCAAATTTGTGTCTGTGATTAAGAGTGATTATGGCAGTGCCACCTATTTACCGATGAAGGATGGGGCGCTCTATGCGGTTAAGCTCACACAGTCTGGATTGGCAGCAAGTCCTTTGAATGATAGGGCTAAGATGGCGGTTGAGAACTGGTAATAGTATCTTGACTTGTGCTGTGTGCATCGACACTATACTCAGGCTCGCTTATGCGGGCCTTTTTATTGAATAAAATTGAGGTGTTACTTGGAATTTTTAAGCAGTTATGGCTTGTTTTTAGCAAAGTCAGTGACTTTTGTAGTTCTGTTGTTGATTGCAGTTGCTGGGGTTATTGCTATTGCTAGTAAAGGCAAAAAAGATCATAAAGGGTATATCGATGTTGAGCCTTTAAATGAAAACTTCGATGAGATGGAGTTTATTATCAAAGAGGCGGTGCTAAGCGAAGATCAGCTCAAGAAAGAGATAAAGGCACAAAAGAAATCCGACAAGCAAAAAGCCAAACAACAAAAAGGCGAGGTCGAAGACAAAAAACGCGTCTATGTCCTCAATTTTGATGGTGACATGAAAGCGTCGGCCGTTTCTAATCTACGTGAAGAAGTAACGGCTTTGTTAACGATGGCTAAGGCCACTGACGAGGTTGTCGTTAAGCTAGAGAGCCCAGGCGGATTGGTACATAGCTATGGTTTGGCCGCTTCGCAATTAACTCGCATTAAAAGTAAAGGTATTCCACTCACTATCACTGTTGATGCGGTTGCTGCTAGCGGTGGTTATATGATGGCTTGTGTTGGAGATAAAATTTTAGCGGCTCCATTTGCTGTTATTGGATCAATTGGTGTACTTGCCCAGTTGCCTAATTTTCATCGTTTATTGAAAAAGAATGATATTGATTTTGAGTTGTTTACGGCCGGTGAATATAAGCGAACGGTTACTATGTTCGGTGAGAACACTGATAAAGGCAGAGAGAAATTTACTTCGGAGTTAGAAGATACGCATGAGTTATTCAAGCGTTTTGTTGCGGATAACAGGCCGCAAGTGAATATTGCTGATGTGGCTACCGGTGAGATTTGGTATGGCAGCAGGGCGCTGGAATGTAACTTAGTTGACGACGTAATGACCAGTGATGAGTATTTATTATCATTACGTAATGACTGTGATCTCTATGAGATTACTTTCGCGCATAAAAAATCACTGCCTGAAAAGTTAGGCTTAGCTGCTGAATCTGTTGTTGAACGGACTTTTATGAAGGTATGGAGTCACTTAAACCCTAACAGGTCAGTTTAAGCTCACCGCTTTTCATTACGCTAGGGGCAGCTTAAGGTTGCCCTTTTTTATGGCGCCAAATTATTCCCATAACATTACAGCTGCCTTATTGAACGGTAGGGAGATCAGGGGTGTAGGTTGTGAAATCCTCCATTTTTGTCTGGGCCTTGACGTCTTGATCCCAGCTTCGCTCCAAAGCACGCTGTCTCAGGCCTTGCATAAATTGATAGCGTTTTTGAGTGATGTCACTGATATGTTGTTCATCTTTTAAAATGACAGGGTGTATAAAGACCATTAAGTTTTTCTTGATATGATCAGTGCTGGTGCTTCTAAATAGCGCGCCAAAAAAAGGGATGTCGCCTAAGATGGGGATTTTTTCCTCTTTTTCTGTTTGTTCATCGCTAATCAGCCCGCCTAGTACTAACATTTGGCCATCTTTAATCAGTGCCTTGGTTAAAATCTCACGTTTGTTAGTAATTAGGTCTGAGGCCGATGCGAGTGACGGGGCGATAGATTCAGTTTTTTGTTTGATTTCTAAAGTGATTGAATCACCGCGGTTAATGCGTGGAGTGATAATCAAAGAAATACCTACATCCCGGCGCTCAATGGTTGTGAAAGGGTCGTTATTGGATGATGAGCCTGTGGATTGTCCGGTAATAAAAGGCACATTTTGACCCACCAGCAACGAGGCCTCTTCATTATCTAAAGCGACAATAGTAGGGGTCGATAAAATATTGGCTTTTGTTGTCGCGTCGAGCGCACGAATGGCAGCACGTAAATCACCATTTTCAAAATAGCCAAAATTTAAACCACGGCCAGTAGAAAAATCTCCCGCCACTTGCCCACCTAAGGAAAGAGGCAGGTCGCCAAGTGTATTAGCGGCCCCAGCAATGCCATCACCGGAGGCGTTTATTCCATCGGCGAGCCAGGTAACGCCTAAGTCTTCACCAACGTCGCCGGTGACTTCTACGACTAAAGCTTCGACAAGAACCTGAGCCCTTCTAATATCTAATTGCTTAATAACGCGCTTCATAGTGGTTAGCATACCTGGGGGCGCGTTAATGATAAGTGCGTTGGCGGTATCACTAGACTCAACGCTAATGGCTGATGTGGTCTCTTTTTTGTCACTTTGAATACTGGATGATAAGCTTTTTAAAATGGGGACGAGTTCTTTAGCGTCAACATAATGTAAATAAATGACTTGAGTATTCCCGTCGCCGATTAGCTCGGTGTCTAATTTTTGGATTAACTTCTTTATTTGTTGTTTTTGGGCTGGATTGCCAGTGATCAGTAAGCTGTTGCTGCGCTCATCAATAGACAGTTTTAGTTGTGAACTGCCAGCATCACTGGGAAAGAGTGACTTAAGGCTGCCTAAAATATCACTAGCGTTGGCAAATTTTAATTTGATTAACTCGATTTCGCTGTCGTTGGTTTTATCGAGTTCATTAATAAGTTTACGTATATGGGTAATGTTATTGGCATGATCTGCAATAATGAGACTGTTACTTTCAGGATTGGCGCTTAATATTGCATTTTTACCTATTAAGGGGCGAAGGTTACTAACGAGTTTGCTGGCTGAAATATGTTTTAGTTTGACTACGCTAACAACCATATCGGCATTGCTGCCGCTATTGGTATCTAAGGCTAAGCCACTGTTGGCGATGTTTTTAGGAATGATTTTTAACGCGGTGCCAGTATCGATAGCGGCAAAGCCGTGAATATCTAAAACCGATAGAAAGACTTGGTAGGCTTCGTCGCTTGAAAGTGCTTCTGATGAGATGACAGTAACTTTACCTTGTACATCTTTGTGCACCACGATGTTTTTATTGGTGTTGTCAGCAACCCACTGAATAAGAGCACGAATGTCGGCATCGCGCATATTCATGCGAAGTGTGTCTGCTGCGAGTAGGGCTTGGCTGAAAAGCATCATTAAAACAATGAGCTTGGTGAATATTCGTTTGCGGTGAAGCTTAAGCATGATGTGTGAATACCTTAACGTTTGATCCTGCGGCGTAACTCTTCAAGTCGTTGCTTTACGAGTTCTTTTCGTTGTTGCTCGCTAATGTTTTGGTTTGAGGTCGCTGGTATTTGAGTGTCGGTGCTGCTGGTAATACTTGGGCTGGTATTACTAGGGAAATAAAGCGTCTCAAGATTTTGATTCGTGGCGAGTACAACTCTATCATCGTAAACCGCTCTTAACTCTGTGCCATTCGAGATGGAGCTGCCCACGTTATAATGTCTGGATTTTTTGTCTGATCCTTCAATGATCGCAGAAGCTTTAGCGGGGTTTATGGAGGTAAAAGCCCCTCTTAAAGTGAGCTGTAATTTGGTTTTTGGAAGATTGATATTGCTTAATTTATTGTTATTAACCGCGCCGAAGAAAGCTGCTTGAACGATGTGAGTGCTATGATTTTTACTAGACGGTACCGTTTTTTGCTTACTGCTGGCTGGGTTGCTTTGAGAGTCTGAATAGAGGGCGTAGCTATTATAGGCTTCGAGACTTAACGCTATAATGGTCAGCAGCACAACGATCGCTAAGGCAAGCTGTGAGAGCGTCTTGGGCTCGATAGAGGCTATATAATTATGCAGCTTAACATTCACTGGGATCTATCCGTCATGCTCTTTTTTCTGGGCATAGAATTGCTGGGGCTCAATGGCCGTTAACTATATCTTATCCTGCTCAAGCTTACACCGATATTTTAGGGCCATCACTTGCAATGAATCTAATTGTAGCAGTGACTTAGCTAACTTTCTTAACGTATTTTACAGATGGTTGAACTATCATTATGACGCTGTTCACAATTTACGTAGGCACGTAATCTTGTTGCACTGATTTCGTGTGATTACTGTGTCAAACTACGAGCCTCATAGACATATCATTGCTGGGTTATCCTTCATGGAGCAAGCGCTACAATTAGTTGGCAATTTACCTTTTGGCTTCGCCAAAAAATATGGGGTATTTATACAGCCAGGCACTAACGGGCAAGTAGTGGTATGCCATAAAAACCCATTAACACAAATGGTGTACGCCGAATTAAGGCGTCAAAACTCAGGCTCATTTAAACAGCGGTTACTTAATGAACGCCAGTTTGATGAGCAGCTCTCAGCAGCTTACGAGCGAGATTCCTCAGAGGCGATGCAAATGGTTGAGAATCTCGGTGACGAGATTGACTTGGCGAGCATTGCAGAGGCTGTTCCTGAGGCTGAAGATCTTCTCGAGCAAGAGGGTGATGCGCCCATAATTCGACTTATCAATGCTGTCCTAGCTGAGGCCGTCAAAGAAAATGCCTCAGATATCCATATCGAGAGTTTTGAGAAGCGGCTGGTTATTCGGTTTCGTGTCGATGGGGTGTTGCGTGAAGCTGTTGAGCCTAAACGTGAGCTGGCGCCATTGCTGGTTTCTCGTTTAAAAGTTATGGCTAGGCTGGATATTGCTGAGAAACGGGTGCCGCAAGATGGCCGTATTTCATTAAAAGTGGGCGGTCGAGAAATTGATATTCGTGTATCAACTATGCCTTCCAGTAATGGGGAGCGCGTCGTTTTAAGGTTACTCGATAAACAAGCAGGCAGACTTAATCTCAAATCTTTAGGGATGCCCAAATTTCTTCATAAAACTTTGGGATATTTATTGCGCAAACCCCATGGTATTATTTTAGTGACCGGCCCAACAGGCTCCGGTAAAACCACCACGCTTTATGCTGGATTGTCTGAAATTAATGATGCTTCAAGAAATATTCTTACGGTTGAGGACCCGATTGAATATAGCCTTGAAGGTATTGGCCAAACCCAAGTTAACGTTAAGTCAGAAATGACTTTCGCCCGTGGGCTAAGAGCAATGCTGCGACAAGATCCTGATGTGGTAATGGTGGGTGAAATTCGTGATATTGAAACGGCAGAAATCGCCGTGCAGGCTAGTTTGACCGGCCATTTGGTACTTTCTACCTTACACACCAATACCGCGGTAGGGGCCATTGCTAGGCTCCGTGATATGGGCGTTGAGCCTTTTCTCTTGTCCTCTAGTTTGGTGGGTATTTTATCCCAAAGGCTTGTCAGAGTACTGTGTACTCACTGTAAGCAAGCGCAAAAACAGAGCGTGCTTGAACGCGATTTTTTAGGCGAATTATTAACCCCTCATACCGTCTTGTATTCACCTGTCGGCTGCGATCATTGTAATCATTTGGGTTATAGTGGCAGGCAGGGTATTTACGAATTATTAGTGGTTGATGAGCAGGTTCGTGAGCTCATTCACAACAAGGCTTCTGACGCGGATATTGTCAAAGTCATCAGGCAGTACACGCCGAGTATTAGAAGTGATGGGCGCCAGCGAGTTCTTGATGGCATTACCACCGTTGAAGAAGTTATTCGTGTAAGCCAGGAGGATTAATATGCCTGCTTTTTCTTATGTCGCACTCAATACTATTGGCAAGCAACAAAAAGGCGTATTGGAGGGCGACAGTAGCCGTCAGATACGTCAGCAATTAAGGGATCTATCATTAACGCCGCTAGAGGTGGTACTGGTTAATGATAAAAAGCACAAAACCCAAGAGCAGCACGTTTATCATAGCCCTTCTGTCAAAATTGCTGAATTGAGTATGATAACCCGGCAGCTAGCAACGTTAGTACAAGCGGGCTTACCCTTAGAAGAGGCATTAAATGCCGTGGGTAAACAATCTGAAAAAGCCAAGCTAAGAGGTATAGTGCTCACCGTTCGATCAAAAGTGCTAGAAGGTCATAGCCTTGCCGATAGTCTTGCTGAATATCCCAATGCGTTTCCCTCACTGTTCAGAGCAACAGTAGCGGCCGGTGAGCATACAGGCCATCTCGATTTAGTCTTAAATCGTCTCGCGGATTACAGTGAGGGTGCATATGCCTCAAGGCAAAAAGCTATGTTGGCGTTGCTGTATCCGATATTATTATTTGTAATGTCTATTGCCATAGTTTCTGGTTTGATGGCGTTTGTCGTGCCCGATGTTGTTGCGGTGTTTGTTGGGCAGGGGCAGCAGTTACCTGCTTTAACGAGTGCATTAATTTCTGTTAGTGGTTTTGTTGTAGATTACGGCTTTGTCGTGCTCATTGTGAGCTTTGTTGCTGTTGCCATGTTTCGAATGTTTATGAAGAAAACGGCGTTTAAATTGTGGGTGCATAAACAAATTCTGCATTTACCCTTGTTGGGTCGATTAAGCCGTGGAGGTAATTGTGCGAGATACGCGAGTACCTTGTCGATACTAACAACCAGTGGTATTCCTTTAGTTGATGCAATGAATATAGCTGTAGAAGTTATGGCCAATCATTACCTAAAGCTACGGGTCAACGAGGCTACCCAGCAAGTTAGAGAAGGTGGCAGTTTATGTAGAGCTTTGGACCAATGCGGTTACTTTCCTCCCATGATGATTCACATGATTGCTAGTGGCGAAATGAGTGGCGAGCTTGATGCGATGTTAGGCAGAGTTTCAAAGCATCAGCAGAAAGAGTTAGATAATTTAGTGGCAACATTAGTCGGGTTTTTTGAACCGGTTATGTTGTTATTTATGGGTGGGGCTGTGCTCATTATTGTTGTGGCTATACTACAGCCTATATTCGATTTAAATTCATTGATTTAAATCTGGCCGCATACAGGCGTTTATTTTTATAGCGCAAAATACATGGGTTAATGTGGTCTGTTGTCTGTAAGGCTACACACTGAAGAGGTGGCATATGCGTAAACAAGAAAGTGGTTTTACCTTGATTGAAATTATGGTTGTTGTGGTGATTATCAGTGTTTTAATTGCTATGGTGGCGCCTAATATTTTAGGGCGTGTGGACGAGGCTCGTGTCACTGCAGCTCAAGCCGATATCGGTACTCTAGAGCAGGCTCTAGAGATGTATAAATTAGATAACTATCGTTACCCCACAACAGATCAAGGTTTGGATGCCTTAATTAGTATGCCTAGTTCAGAGCCTAAGCCTGCTAGATGGAAGTCCGATGGTTATTTAAAAAAAACGGCCATACCAAAAGATCCTTGGGGCGGAGATTATCAATATATAAGCCCTGGTAGTAATAGCGCTTTTGATCTTTATTCATTAGGCGCTGATGGCCGCGATGGTGGTGAAGGTTACGATGCCGATGTGGGTAACTGGCAATACTAGCTATAGAGTAGGGGTTTCCAGGTGCGTGTTAGGACAAGTAGCTTAGGCTTTACTCTGATAGAGATGTTGATGGTTTTGGCCGTACTATCGATTGTTGTTGGCCTGTTTGCGGCCAATCTAACACTAAGCCCCTATAAGCTATTAACCCGTGAGGCTCAACGTTTGCAAGCCGTGCTTAATCAAGCGTCTGATGAGGCGATAATGCAAGGGGTAGAGCTAGCGTTAGCTGTCTCTAGAAGTAGCTACCAAATCGTCGTTTTTAACGCAGAACAACTCAATTGGGAGGCTCTATCAGAAAAACCTTTTCAGCATTATGAATTTTCCGAGTCTATTCAATTCGAGCTAAAAATAATGGATGGCTCTTTCTCTGAGCAACGCCGTAAGCAAACTAAACGTTTACAAAAACAATCAAGCTCCACAATAACGCCCTCAATTTTACTACTAAGCAGTGGCCAAATTACGCCATTCACCGTTACCTTTTCTATGGCAGGGTATAAAGAGCGCATTAGTCTTTTAAGTGATGGTTTTTCTGGGATAGAAATTCGATGAGCGCGATCTCTAAACGTAATACATTGAAGTTTAAAGGCTTTACCCTATTAGAGGTGTTAATTGCCTTGGCCGTATTGGCTATTTCTTCTATGGCCGTTAGCCGTCAAATAGGCAATAGCATACATCAGCAAAGCGCGCTATCGGAAAAGACGATGGCGATGGCTGTGGCGGATAATGCAATAAGTGTTCTTATGCTAAAGTCTAAATGGCCAAACCTGGGTAAGGACGATAAAACCATTAGCTGGGCAAATAGAGAGTGGCTAGTTTCTATGGATGTTAGCTCAACCAGTGAACCGTGGTTACGTGAAATTAAAGTCAGTGTGTTTAGCCAAAATAATGATCAGTCGTCGTTAATTGAATTAACAGCTTATAGAGGTCAATACTGATGCGCTTGCAGCGTCAACAGTCTGGCTTGACCTTGTTGGAAATACTGATTGCATTGAGTGTTTTTTCAATGATCGGCGTGGCATCATTTCGCTTATTAAGTACGGCTGTGACGAGTGAACAATTAAGTAAAATCCATTCATCTGAACTTTCTGAAATTCAAAAAACGTTTGCTGTGATTAGCCGTGATTTGAATTTTTTCGCTGACCGTAAAATTCGAGAAGGTGATAATTATTTGGCGAGTCTGGTCATTAATCAAGACTTTGCTTTGGAGTTTAGCCGGGCAGCGTGGAGCAACCCATTGTTACTCGATAGAAGCCAATTACAAAGAGTAGCCTATAGTATTGGCGCACACCCCGCTAAGGATGATAAAGATAGCAAGCACTATGGCAGCGAGACACAATATATATTGCGCCACTATTGGGCACATATGGATAGAGTTAATAAAAGTGAGGGTGTTTTTACACAGGTATTGATGGCAGATGTTAGCCGCTTGGTTATTGAGGTTGTTACCGATAAGGGGCAATACGCCCAGTGGCCTCGGCCAAAATCAGCTAACAAAAACACCGCGCCAGAGCGGCTGATAGGTGTGGTTTTAGCCATGACCCATGACAATTTAGGTGATATTAACCGCACCTATAGGCTTAATTAAATGCATGATCAGAGTGTGTGTAAACCTCAATCATCTCAGTGCGGTGTTGCGTTAATTAGTGTGCTGTTAGTTTTTGCGCTCATCACTATTTTGGCTGCTGATATGTTAGCGTTAAGTTATAGAGATATTAAAAAAACACACAATCAAATAAAGAGTCGCCAGTCACATTTATATGCATTGGGTGGTGAGCAGTTAGCTAGGCAACTTCTGTATCGTGATTATCAGCAGGACCCATCTACGATTGCAGAAGAAAAGTCCGATAATATAAACGATATTTGGGCGGTAGCGTTAGATAGTTTTAATATTAACGAAGGTAAAATGACGCTATCGATAGAGGATTTACAGGGCCGTTTTAATCTTAATGCCGTATACGACAATCAAAAGAAACAGGTTAATAATGAGTATTTAGCTGCATATCAACAGCTTGAGCAGCAATTAGGGGTTAAGCCCAATATTTCTGCTGCCTTGATTGATTGGATAGATACCAATAAAACGGTCATGCGCAATGGCGGAGAAGATTCAGCTTATACTTCAAAAGAGAGCCCGTATCTTACCGCTAACGCCCCGTTATTTGATAGCAGCGAGTTACGATTAATAGACGGTATGGGTTTTGACGCTTACCAGGCGCTGCGAAAGCATGTTTCGACCCTGCCGAATGATGCCAAAATCAACTTTAATACAGCAACCCAGAAAGTATTAAAAGCAGTGGCCCCTAGGTTATCACGTGCTGAGCTTAGCCAAATTTTTAAAACACAGCACAGTGGTGGCTTTACGACACTCGAAGAGTGGTTTCAGCAGCCCTATGGCGGTAAAATCAAAGACAAGGAAGCGTTTTTTAGTGTCTTCAGTGAGTACTTTGAGGTGAAGATTAAAAGCCTATATGATGGGCGCTTGGCTCAGTTAAGCACGACCTTGTATAGAAATGCTGAAGATGGCAGCATTCATGTCATTAAGCGAAAAATTGATCAATAAACAATAAATATGACAAAACAGCTTATTATACGGTTTATCGACAGCGCCATTGAGGCTGGCACGGTTTTGCCGTGGTTTTTATTCGATCAGCAGCAGCAATTGATTGACGATGGCCACCATGCATTGAATGAAATCTATTCGCAATTATCACAAGAAAATCAAGATTCATTAGAGGTGCATATTATTGTGCCAAATGATGCGGTGTTATTAGCGCAGGTTAATATCCCGAGCCAAAATGCTCGGCAAATAAAACAAGCCTTACCTTATGCTATAGAAGAGCTCATTGCAGAAGACATTGAAAATGTTCATATGGCTTTGCCTAATTATTTGAATGTAACTAATCATATGACTGATGTGGCCGTTGTTAGTCATCGTTATTTGATCTCATGGTTAGATCTATTACATCACCATGGCCTTAGCCCCGATAGTATGGCTATTGACACCCTTTGTGTACCCATCGAAGAGGGTGGTAGTGTCTTGGTAGATGATGATGAACGTTTACTTGTGCGTTATAGCCAAACCTATGGCTTTAGCTGTGATACTGCGGTTTTCCCGTATTTATACCCGCAAGGTTTAACAGAAAGCGCCAATGAAGATGAGTTGCCATTGTTAGAAGTATTGCACTGCTCATGTGATGAGACCGCACAGAATTTTGAATATCCCGGTGCAATAGAAAGCCACTATAAAGAGAGCGGTAGTGAAATACTTGCAGTCACTTTAGCCAACCCGCAAAACAAAACAATAAACCTATTGCAGGGCGGTTATAAACAAGTTGATTCATCGATCTCAGTTACTCAGGTTTGGTTTAAACCGCTTGCTGCTGCAGCGGTCTGTTTGTTTTTATTTGT
>JBNMPS010000027.1:0-23502 GCA_051277005.1 Pseudohongiellaceae bacterium | reverse complement strand
CGATTTTAAGAAGCTCGGTCGTGCTCTAGATTCAGCGCCGCCTTTGAAGTGTAGCAATGTTGTAAAGTATTGGTGGAAAATTATCATGTTATTTAATGATAAGAGAAAAAGGGGCGACTAATTAGTCGCTCCTTAGCTGATTGCTTAAGAGGCCTTAGGGCCGGCAGCAATGATCGCATCAGAGACATTAAACTTGGTGATGTTCTCTTGGAACAAGCTGGCTAGTTTGGTAGCTTGCTGGTCGTAGCCGGCGTCGTCGTTCCACGCTTTACGTGGGTTCAGGTATTTGTCATCAACACCTGCAATGGCAACCGGGATGTCTAGGTTCAGTGCATCCAAGTGCTCGGTAGGTGCATTCAACAATGAGCCATTTTGTGCGGCGGCAACAACAGCGCGAGTCACTGGGATTGGGAAGCGTGAACCCTTGCCACTGTCGCTACCTGAACCCCCGGTCCAGCCGGTGTTGATGAGATAAACCTGTGAGCCAAAGCCTTCAATACGCTTCATTAACAGCTCGGCATAGTCGCCGGCTGGGCGCGGCATAAAGGGCGCGCCAAAGCAGGCTGAGAAGGCGGGGTGAATACCCGCTTCAGCACCCATTTCGGTAGAGCCTACGCGTGCTGTGTAACCCGACAAGAAGTGGAAGGCCGCTGCTTCTTTCGTCAGGATTGAAATGGGCGGTATTACCCCAGATACATCACAAGTCAAAAAGATAACGGTTTTTGGTTCGCCAGCAGCATTTGCCAAAATACGTTTTTCAACATGCTCTAACGGGTAAGAACAGCGGCCGTTTTCACTCAGTGACAGATTGTCGTAATCGGCGGTGCGGTTTTCATCCAACACGACGTTTTCAACGATGGCACCAAAGCGAATCGCGTCCCAAATAATGGGTTCGTTTTTCTGGCTCAGGTTGATGGTTTTAGCGTAGCAGCCGCCTTCAACATTAAATACGGTACCTTTGCCCCAGCCATGTTCGTCGTCACCAATTAAGTAGCAAGATGGGTCAGCAGACAAGGTAGTTTTACCGGTGCCGGATAAACCGAAGAACAGCGTGGTATTGCCTTCTTCATCTACGTTAGCCGAACAATGCATAGGCATAACGTCTTTTTCGGGCAATAAAAAATTTTGCACAGAGAACATAGCTTTTTTCATTTCACCGGCATAACGCATACCTGCCAGTAATACTTTGCGTTGGGCAAAGTTTAAAATAACCACGCCTTCAGAGTTAGTACCATCTCGCTCTGGAACGCACTCAAAGCTTGCAACATTGAGAATAGTCCATTCTTCTTTGGCTTTGGGATTGTACTTTTCAGTGCGGATAAACATGTTGTGACCGAACAGCCCTTGCCATGCGGTTTCGGTGTTTACTTGCACCGGAATGTAATGCTCATCATGGGCGGCAACGTGCAAGGTAGAAACGAAGCGCTCTTTTTGCGATAGATAATCTTCAACTCGATTCCACAGGGCATCAAACTTGTCGGCATCGAAAGGGCGGTTAACGGTACCCCAGTCGATGGCATCAGCCGTGGATGGCTCGTGCACCACAAAACGGTCGGCGGGTGAGCGGCCGGTGCGCTTGCCGGTGGTAATGTAAAGTGCCCCGGTGTCAGTCAATTCGCCTTCACCGCGAATTAAAGACTGCTCGATCAGCGCCGCAGCATTTAAATTAGTATGTGTTGTCATGGGTAGTGTCTCATTCCTGTCTGTTGGCCTTGATCGGTAGTTGGCTTGATTATGTGCTGCTGTGCCATCCTCCGAGGGGGCGCTATTATGGCAAGAAACAATGTCCGATGCTAATCCAGAAAGGTTGTTTTCAATGAGTACTTAGGTAGTAAAACTACAGAAACAGCTACCTAAGAGTGATCACTAAGGCCGCTTATTTACTGGGCTTTACCGGGGAGTGTGGTTTTCGCACTGACATGGCGTGGCTTTAGACTTGGTAGTAAAACTACAAGAATTTCGGTCGTGGTGCAGGGGAAATAGCCTCAATGTAACGTCTGGTGAAATAATGCCTGAATATGTTCGTTGTTGAAGTGGTAATGCTGGTGGCAAAACTCACAATTGATGTCGATAGCGCCTTGTTCGGCAATAATATCTTCTAGCTCTGTTTGACCGAGGGTGCGTAAAGCACTAAGTGTGCGTTGGTGTGAACAGTTACAGTGGAAGGCCAGGTCGACCGGTTCAAATAGCCGTACTTGCTCTTGGTTGTATAGACGGTAAAGCAATTCATTAAACGGTAGCGATAGCATTTCTTCAGCGGTTACCGTTGTTGCGAGAGTAGTCATATGCGCCCAATTCTGTTCGCGCAGGGAGGGGTCGTTGTCGGCGCTGCTGTCCGAGTTGGCGGGTAATTCTTGCAACAACATACCGGCGGCTTGCTGACCATCGCTGCTCAGCCAGATGCGGGTCGACAGTTGCTCGCTCTGTTGAAAATAGCCCTCAATACAGGCGGCCAAGTTGGCGCCGTCCAGCGATACAATACCTTGATAACGCTGACCATCGCTAGGGTCAATGGTAATACTTAATGTGCCGTTGGCGAGAAGCGTCTGAAAATCGTCACTGTTGGCTTGGTCGGCGTTGCGGGCAATCGCACGTAGCTGATGTTCTGAGTTGACCTCGGCCATAATTAATGGAATTTGACCTTCACTGCGTGCTTGTAACGTGAGGCTGCCTTCAAATTTTAGGGTAGCGCTGAGTAGCGCACTGGCGGCCATTAGCTCGCCCAATAGCCGGGCGACAACGGCTGGATACTCATGGGAGGTCAAAGCATCTTGGTAGCTTTTGTCCAACCGAGTGAGTTCGCCGCGGATGTCGGTGTTATCAAATAGAAAGCGTTGCAGGGTATCGTTCATGGATGAGGATTATAAGGGGCTGTCAGTGGATGCGCGAGATATAATTATGTTGCTTAGGCGTTAGCGTCTAGTTGTCATGGTCTTGTTTGAAACGGTGAATTTGGCGACGTTGCTTTTTGCTCGGCCGCTCTCGACTGATCAGCCCTAAGCCTTGCAGGGCTTGGCGTTGGCCGGCGGCGCTTTCGCGGCGAGCAATACTGTCGGCGGTTTCACTGTAAAGCAGGATGGCTTGTGGTGCTGCGCGGCGTTGGTCAGAAAGAGCGATGATTTCAATTTCCTTATCATCCCAGCCTTGGCGAATAGTGAGGGTGGCACCGAGTTCAACGTCCTTGCTGACTTTGCTGCGTGCGCCGTTGTAATGAACTTTGCCGCCTTCGATGGCTTGCTTGGCAAGACTGCGGGTTTTAAAAAATCGCGCTGCCCATAACCATTTATCCAGCCGCACCTTTTTTGAGTTGGGCGTACCGGTAGCTATCATGTTGTCTTCAGACTTTCGATCGGCATGATTTCATCGAAATGCAAAATACCCGGAAACTGCGTCTTCTCGCGTCTTTCCTGCTTACTATCCGGCTGCAGCAGGGTTAGTAAGTGCTTAATACCAAACTGCTGGGCGGATGCCAATACACTTATGGTGTCGTCGATGAGTAGGGTACGCTCGGGGTCAAAAGGATGGTTGATACGCATCTGTTGCCAAAACACGGGCTGTTCTTTGGGGGCACGAAAATCATGGGAGACGATGAGCTCATCAAACAAATCTGCCAAACCCGTTTTATTCATTTTGATGTTGAGGCTGTCGCGGTGGGCGTTAGTGACTAATAGCACTCGCTGTCGACTTTGCTGTAACTGTTTTAGAAATTCCAGCACATGAGGGCGAATACTGATCATGTGTTCGATCTCCAGTTTTAAAGCGGGAACATCGAGTTGCAGTTGTTCTGACCAATAGTCGAGGCAGTACCAATTTAGTGTGCCGCGCTCGCTTTCAAAGCGGCTGGTGAGTCGCTTTCGCGTTGTTTGTTCATCTTGTTGATGGATGTCGGCATAGCGTTTAGGGAGGTGGTGCAACCAAAAATAATTATCGAAATGTAAGTCCAGCAGCGTGCCGTCCATATCGAGAAGTACAGTGTCGATTTGTGCCCAATTTATCATTAATACCTGCCCTTGGTTGAAGTCAGATTATGAAGGGCTTGGGGTGATTTGTTAAGTTGAATCTACAAGTCATAGAAGATTATCGGTAGTCTGCAGGCGTATTACTCTGATGCATGATTCGTAGCTGTTGCTAGATGTTGTGCGTATAATGGTGGCACTGGAGGAGTGATTAGTGGGCAGTAGTGTTTTTGACAAACAAGTTTTAAGTCAACAGCTGCGATTGTTAGCCCAGCAAGCGGCCGCGGCGATTGTTGAGATTTATTATTCCAGCCAGCCATTGGTGGTTGAGCGTAAAGAAGATCAATCGCCAGTGACCAGTGCCGATCATGCCTCCCATCGTATTATTGCTGCCGGCCTCGCCGTATTAACTCCCGATATTCCGGTGTTATCAGAGGAGGCAAATATCCCTCCCTTCAGTGAGCGCCAGCAGTGGCAGCGTTATTGGTTGGTCGACCCATTAGACGGCACCCGCGAATTTATAGAGCGTAGCGATGAGTTCACTATCAATATCGCACTGATTGAAAAGGGTCGAGCCACTATCGGTCTTATCTATTTGCCGATTGGCGACATCGTCTATATCGGTTTACCCGAGCAGGGTTTTGCAGTGCGAGCCGATAGTTATGGTGAGCATAAAATTACGGTGACTTCCCAGGCCAACACTGAAACCATCAAAATATTGGTGAGTCGTCATTATCAGCAGGCTACCTTGGCCGCTTGTACCGACCCTTTGCGGAAGCACTTCAGTGAAATAGAGGCCATAGCGGCTGGTAGTGCATTGAAATTTTGTCAGTTGGCAGAAGCTGGCGGCGATATCTATCCGCGCTTTTCTCCTTGTTGTGAATGGGATACCGCTGCTGGCCAAGCCATTGTCGAGGCCGCTGGTGGCTTGATGGTCGATTTGAACTTTGAGCCGGTGCGTTATAATCAGAAGGAGTCGTTGTTGAGTGAGAGCTTTTATGCCTTGGGCGCTGCGGGCACAGATTGGAAAAGCTTGCTCTCCTTGGGCCCTAATTAACTTAATCGTCTTAGTGCACTAGTTGGTTATAACCCTACGGTTTAAAAAATCCTTGGGAACCGGTTAAAACGACCAAATACACTATTTTTGCGGTGTGGCTATTGCATCTTGGTTATCATGAGCTGGGATGTAAGATACTATAGATAAGTTCGTACTCTGAGTCTGATTAGTATTGAATAATGAAAGGCGGCATAGCCCCGAAAATCAAAGGAAGTGATGATGAAAAAGGCGATAGGATCGCTGGACCTTAACCGGCCCCAGTTTCGGCATCAAACCGCCGGTGGTGTTTCTTTACGAAATACCGAAACAGTCAAAAAGCAGTTACTAGAAGAGTTGGTTGAACTGGAAAAGCAGAAGGAAATTTTGGAATCGAAGACAGAGTCGATGGATTTTTCAATGTTACAAACGTATAAAGAAATGATTGCCAGCCGAAAGCGTTTTTTTCAAGAGCTTCATTTATAAATTAGTTGATAAACCTACTTATTAGCTAGACTTTCTTCAGAAACGGTACTCAGCCCTGCAAGCCAAACAGTCTAATCGTTAGTATTAGCGGGTTCCCGCGCTGCGTTTTTGAGCGCATGTGCCGACAACTCCGCTGCTGCTTTCTCGCTCACTAACTCTTCCGCGTATTCGATATTTAGCCACCAGGGTGCAGATTGAAAGCTGCGGCTGCGACGACAATCAGCGCGGCGGTCTTGGCCGGCCGGCATAGGCAGGTTTTGATTGCGGCGATCTCGCTTGATATTGCGGCGATCACTGAAAATGCTATTGTTTAAGTTGGCCACTTAGCGGCTCCAGTGCGAATAAACAGGTATTGGGCTAACCCATGTATTGGAGCTGATGAACGAGGGAGAAGCATTACTCGTGCTTATTATTCAGCTGCTCTTCAATGTTAACAGAAGCAAAATTGAATAGCTTGAAATGGGGTTAAAATTAATCAAACAGCAAGTTAAGGTTTACTTGTTAGAATCTTTGCTCGCCATTAGCACGTCTTGTTCAACATAATTGACTTTGAGCCACCAAGGCATAGCGTCTAATTTGCTGAAGCACTGCCTACGACAAGCGTCCGGCTTATTGACCTTGCTACTACCGTGGTTGCGACGATCTTTAAAAATCGGCTCTGTGGTGGGGGCTTTTTTGCGGGTGCTTGTTATTTTGTTAGCTAAATTGTCACTAGAGCGAGTCATGACTCAATCCTTTATGCCGGTATCCATTATTAGAGTCAACATATCACTGTGTAGAAATAGTTACTGTGACATAGTTGGCTTTAATTGAGTTAGTAATATCCATTAACCCCCGTTTTTCAACGGAGGAATACGATAAACCTGCTTAAGAGAATTGTATATAGCGCTGGAGGAGTACTAAATTCAGTGGGGTTTGTATACCTGCGGTTGGAGTTAAGACCCTCAACCGCACGTACTGATCAATCTAAAAACAATAGAGCCACGGCCCGTTAGGATAGTATTTAAGGATTTAGCTATTAGGGCTTAGTTCTTCATTTTGCTCACTTGACGTAAGTTCATCCATAAAAATAGACGATCCCCGGCTTTTATAGCTGCTCAGCCATTGAGCAGAGTCATAGGCGTTAACTCGGTTGGCAAATTTCATTAAGCTTAGGTTATTACAGCTGTAGTCATTTAATACGGCAGAACTATTTTTAAGATAATGCGACTTCAATCTATCATTTTGAACGGATCTTTTTATGATGGCTGAGAGTTTTACAGTGTCATCTTTAACGATGCTCTGACAGATAGATAAAGCTTCACCGTGACCTTTTACGCTGTATTTTGTTTCTACTGCAGACATGGCCATGTTGCTTAATGTTAAGGAAATCACTAGTGCTATAGATGTTTTCATTTACTCGCTCACTAAAGTCAATTTGTTAAATCAAAGTTTGTTTTTGATGCTGCCTATACAGCTGTGTTTTGTACGCAGTGATTAACTAGTTGGTCCACTTTTAGTCTCGTCTTTTTCTCATTAACGATGGGTTTACTGGAAAGCTGCTGTTTATAGTGCGGGTCATCTAAAGTTATATCTATAGAGCTTAGCAAGGTGCCTGATCACTTCCAGCTACTTGAGGTTGAATGCGAAAGCAGCCCGGCGCTTATCATCGAGCAGCCTGCCTGATGATAAGGGTCAGGGTTTGGAATAGTACTGTTGGCGATGAGTGGCTCACATCCCTGCAAGGGCTGCTGCTACGAGTGCCCACTGCCATAGTCCTCCATAATTATAATTATATTTTTAACCCTCGGTACGAGCATGGCAAAGACCTAAAAATCGTAAACTGCAAAATGCATCGATTTGATTATCGTCTGATGTGAGAGAGGCAAATGTTTTCGCGCCACTGACTATAACGATGCCGGGTGACGACAGATAATCGCCGTTAACGTCTTGCTTGCCCTTGCATATGGGTAAAATAGCCTTAATTACCGTCAGCGTTGACTGTTTTGTCATTGCCATTCATAATCTGCAAAAAAATCAAGAGGAGACTTATTTTGACTGCCCCTACTGCTAACGACAATCGCGCTCTGGCTGATATGCCACTGTTCGACAACGAAACGCTAAAATGCCCTTACCACTTCGATAAAACCCTGCGTGAAGAAGCCCCGGTTTATCAGGATCCCGACACTGGGGTATACATAGTGGCGACTTACGATTTGGTCCGGGAGGCGCATAAAACCCCGGCGGTATTTTCCAATGAATTCTCTCTGCAAAAAGGCTCAGGGGAGGGGATCGATGCAGACGTAGCGGCAGCGATGGACAGCACTTACAACCTCGGTAAGGGCGTCTTATTAACGGTCGATGACCCGCAGCATCAAACGTATCGCGATGTGGTAAAAAGCTTCTTTTTAGCGCCCAATATCGCCCAATATCGGCCCTGGATAACCGAGCAGGCCAATAAGATTGTTGCTGACCTGCCTCAGGGCGAATCCTTCGACTTTATAAAACACTTTACCCGCCCTTATCCTTTATCCGTCATCATGCATGTGTTGGGCATGCCGCTTGATATGCAGGATTTGGCCTTTAAATGGACTGGTGCTCATGTCGCTGCTCTGTCGCAAACGGGTGATAAGGAGGCCTTGATTGCAGCTCACGCTGGCATTAAAGAGCAGTATGATTGGTTTGTTGGCGCACTGAGCGAGCGTCGTGAAAACCCTCGTGATGATTTGCTGAGTCTGATCGCCAACGCCAGCGTCGATAGCAAGCCATTAACTATCGAAGAGCAAATATCCTATTGCTCCCAGTTTATGGTGGCGGGTAATGAAACCACAACGGCGACAATGACTGAAGGGATGCGTCAGTTATGCCTTAACCCAGAGCAGCAGCAAAAAGTCCGCAATGATCGCTCCTTAATACCCAACTTAGTAGAAGAAACACTGCGAATTGCTTCGCCCACCTCTAATATGTGGCGCACGACCAAATCGGATTACACGCTCGGCGGTATAAACATTCCAAAAGACAGCATGGTACTGTTGAAATATTTCTCCTCCAATCATGACGAAAACATGTTTGAGCAAGCAATGGAATTCGACGTTACCCGCAGCAATGCCAAGCGTCATGTAGCTTTTGGTTTTGGTGCCCATGTTTGTATTGGTCAACACCTGTCAAAATTGGAAATGATCATAGCTTGGGAAACCTTGTTTGAAAATAGCAGTAACTTTGTTATGAATACGGAGCCTACAGAAATGAAATATATGCCGAATGTATTACTGCGCGGACTTGAAGAGATTGTTATAACTATCGAACCTTAAGCCAGAGCAAATACGCGTATCGATATCCCACTGATTACTTTTGCTAGATAGAGTTTATTTATGGCCTTGAAGGCAACAGTTTTTAAAGCATCGGTTCAGTTGGCGGATATGGATCGTCATGTTTATCAAGATCTTCAACTCACCCTTGCTCGCCACCCTTCTGAAACCGATGAGCGGATGATGGTGCGCTTGTTAGCCTATTGTTTGCATTATGCTGAGGGCATGCAATTTACCAAAGGGTTGTCTAGCGACGAAGAACCTGACCTCTGGGTAAAAACGTTATCGGATGAAATTGACTTGTGGGTTGATCTTGGCCAGTCCGATGAAAAACGTATTCGCAAAGCCTGCGGGCGCGCCAAGCAAGTGCTTGTCTATAGCTATGGAGGCAAAGCAACGGGACCTTGGTGGCAGCAGTTAGAAGATAAGCTGAAGCGATTTTCAAATCTAACTGTCATCGAAATAGACAAAGAGCAGAGTCAACTTATGGCGCCATTAGCGCAGCGCGCAATGGTGCTGCAGTGTACCGTGCAGGATGGTCAGATATGGTTGTGTGATGCAGATAATGCGATTTTTATTGAGCCTAAAAACCTAATGGTTTAATGACGCTAAATAGAGCGTCGGGTAGCAAGTAAAGGTGGCAACAATTAACCGTTGTCATTGCTCGTTGTCACCCCTCACTTTAATTCTAGTCGAACGCTACTCGGGCTTTTTAAACTTGAGTGTCATCCTGTCGCTCTCGCCAATCGCCAGATACTTATCCTTATCTTGATCCTTCAAACGCAGTGATGGTGGTAGCGTCCAAACGCCTTCGAGATGCTGCTGATTGTCGTTGGAATTTGCATTAATTTCTGATTTTTCATCCAGCATAAAACCTGCTGTTGCCGCTAGTTCGATAAGTGCCTGCTCACTAACATAGCCACTAATTTTCCCAGAAGCTAACGGCGCCATAACGTCTGTGCGGTGTTGCACCACGCCCAATATACCGCCTGGTTTTAATACCTCGAAGAATGCCTGTAAATTGGATTTGGCGATACCATCACGAATCCAACCGTGAAAATTTCTAAAGGTCACAACCACATCAACTGAGTTGCTGTCGCCTAGTTGTACGGAATCAGGAGGAGAAAACTTGACCACTTTTACTTCAGAGTAGAGATCAGGTTGCTCTACAAAAAGCTGCTCCATCGACTGCTGTTGTTTATACCGATAGTCGGGCTGCCCTTCAATATTAGCGTCATAACCGGCCACAATAAATTGGCCTTTGCCCTTTAATGCGGGTGCCAGCACCTCGGTATACCAGAGCCCGCCGGGGCTGATTTCCAGCACTGTCATTCCGGGCTTAATGCCAAAAAAATTCAGTGTTTCTACGGGATGCCGATAAGCGTTGCGCGCGATATTATCGGCACTGCGATGATCACCAGCGGCAGCGGCAGTAAATGCTGCTGTTAGCGTTTCGGGGACCATCTGTTGCGCTGGGGCTTCGGTAGCCATCGCCTCAACGACGCCAGCCTCTTCTTCCGCCGACGGCGTACAGGCAGTCAACAACAGAGTAAGCAATGGGATCGCAAAAGCACAAGTGCGCTGGGTGCTTTTCAAGGCCGGACGGCTAGTCAGATTGATAAAATTGTGCATAGGCATAGAAATTACTCACTCAGCTGTCTAATAGAAATTTAGAATTTAGTTAGTGTATCTTAGGGGTAATTACAGTCGATAGAAATCAGGATATTTGTGACCGATAGTTAGAAAAAACCGAAGTATTTTCGTTACTTGCTATACCTTCCTTTGGAGGGTCTCAAGCAATGTTATTGGTCACTTTACCCTAATGAGCTGAACGACGGCAATTAATTATAGCAGTGTCTTTCGCTCGTTACAGCCGGCAACATGCGGCATCAGATCTATCTGTTGCAATACCCTTGGTCATAACAAGGTAACTAGGACGCCAAAACCATGCTATTTGTGGTGTTTCAAGTAGACGCTTTTTTTTATCTGTGGCTATAAGTTAATTAACGATCAAGCCAGATAAAACACCGCAAAATATACAGTTCCGAAGATTATTAGGTTGGTGTTCCTGTGCCTTTTAGAGTGGTGAGTTGTTAGATTGATCTATGGTTATCCTATTTATTTAATAATTTGATAAAGAGTTTTATGCTTCGCATGCTCATGAATTGATTTTTTGCTACAGTAGACTGTTTTTTTTTCTGGGAGTTGAGTTTTGTTGGGTAATCGCTTTGACGATATGAATTTAAAGGGTGATGTATTTGGTGGCGTGACCACTGCCATCATTTCTTTACCATTGGCGCTAGCCTTTGGTGTTGCATCAGGAGCCGGCGCTGAGGCCGGGCTTTGGGGCGCGATAATGGTGGGTTTTTTTGCGGCCTTATTTGGCGGTTCAACGAGCCTTATTTCTGAGCCTACAGGCCCGATGACAGTTATCATGACGGCTGTATTAACCAGTATGATAGCCAAATACCCTGAATCAGGTGTGGCCATATCGTTCACCGTTGTGATGATGGCGGGTGCTTTTCAGGTACTCCTAGGAACGTTAAAACTCGGCAAGTACGTAACATTAATGCCCTATAGTGTCATTTCTGGCTTTATGTCTGGAATCGGCGTTATTTTGATTTTGTTGCAACTATCACCTTTGTTAGGGCATCCCGCTCCCCCCGGTGCAGTTATGGGCACCTTGATAGAACTTCCTAATACGCTAGCGAATATCAATTTTAGTGAGCTATTTTTAGGTTTACTGACCTTGGCGATTTTATTCTTGTTCCCTAAACAGTACCGAAAATATATCCCTGCACAATTAGTGGCTTTGGTGGCGATAACCTTGGTATCAGTCATTTTCTTCAGTAGCGATAGTATTCGCCGAATCGGTGAAATACCGGGGGGGTTGCCATCATTGATCATCCCGCATTTTAACGCAGAAATATTTACCACGATGGTGATTGATGCTTTGGTACTAGGCACGCTCGGTTGTATCGATACCTTGCTGACAGCGGTTATTGGTGATTCGTTAACACGTACAGAGCACGACTCAGACAAAGAACTACGTGGTCAGGGCTTTGCTAATATGATTTCTGGTTTGTTTGGCGCTTTGCCAGGTGCTGGCGCAACTATGGGGACGGTAACAAATATTCAAGTTGGAGCTCGCTCGCCTTTATCGGGGATCATTCGTGCTTTCGTGCTTGCTTTAGTGGTATTGGTCGCTGGCGGATTAACAGAGCCTATTCCAATGGCGGTGTTAGCGGGTATTGCTATGTACGTTGGTTTTAATATTCTCGATTGGAGCTTTATTCAACGCGCGCACAAAATCAGTGTTGCGGGTATGGCCATCATGTATGGCGTTATGCTGCTAACGGTTTTTGTTGATCTGATTGCCGCCGTCGGACTTGGCGTTTTTATCTCTAACATTCTTATTATTGAACGCTTGAGCAGAGAGCAGGTTCGTCAAGTTAGAACGATAAGTGATGGTGATGGTGACAATGTGCCGCTCACCGACAACGAACGAGTGTTACTGGACAGAGCAAGTGGCAAACTGCTGTTTTTATATTTGTCTGGGCCAATGATCTTTAGTGTTTCGAAAGCTATCTCTCGTCAGCACAAGAGGGTCTCTGATTATGAAGTAATGATCCTTGATTTAACGGACGTGCCAATGATTGACGTGACTGTTGGGCTTGCGCTTGAAAATGCGATAAAAGATGCACAAGATGCCAACTGTGAAGTTTTCTTATTGTGTCCTAATGAGCAAACATACCAACAGTTAGAGAGGTTTCGTGTCGTAGATTTGGTCCCACGCGCCAACACCTATTCATTCCGTTACGAAGCGTTAGAAGCCGCACTAAAATATCTAGAAAATGATGACGGCCAAATTGATGCTCAGCCTATTTAGCATCACTAACTACGGTGCAGCTAGGCGGCTCTTGACCATCTTCATAAGCCAAAGCCAGTTGATCTATTTGTAAGTAGATACCAGCATTGAGAAAATGCCACTTAAGCAAAGCCTCCGTAAACCGTGGGCATCTGGTCTCTAATATCATCATCCAAATCAATGGTCATTACGCTAAGAGTGAGTGGGAATATTTAAAAATTTTACTCATGAAAACCACTAAAATCAGCAGCTTGTAACCCTGGTTTTAGCCAGCAGGCTTGTTCTGCTGTGAAAATGTTAGCCTGCGGTTGTATGTCGGGCAGATCATTTAGTGACCCTGCAGGCACAATTAATGATGTTTTATGTTTGTTTAAAAAAGGTATTGCAGAGCCACATATTTTACAAAATGACTTAGAGAACCCTCTTGAGGGATGCTCATAGTGGGTAATTTTTGATGGGCCACTAAGCCACTGAATGTTGTCTGGATCGGTAATGACATTAGAGGCAAATGCAGAACCAGTTAGTTGTTGGCACTGTTTACAATGGCATTGATAAAAAGCCTTGAAGCTATCTGTTACGGAGAATTTAATGCTGCCACAGAGGCACTCACCTGTTAGTTGCTTGCTCATATGATATTGTTTCCCTCGGTTAGCGCTGGTGATAAATATTATTGATATAAGAGCGTATGAAAATTATAGTGAGTAGCTTAACGAGTAAAGTCCTTTTGGATCAACTCAATTTTGTAGCCATCGGGGTCCTCTACAAAAGCGATGAGCTCTTCGCTGTCAGTCAGGGGCCCGGCTTCACGCACGATGTTCCCGCCTAAGACTTTTATCTGATCACAAGCGGTATAACAATCGTCAACGCCAATCGCCATATGGCCATAGGCATTGCCTAATTCATAAATACTAATATCATAGTTATAGGTTAGTTCTAATACGCAACTCTCAGACTCTTTTGCATAGCCTAAAAAAGTTAAAGAAAAACCTTGATCAGGTCGGTCGAAAGTTCGGAGTACATCCATACCTAATATTTCGGTATAAAATCTGATTGATTGTTTAATATCAGATACTCTCAGCATTGTATGAAGTATTCGATTCATTGATGAAACCTATGGGAAATTGACGGAATGAAAAAATCACCAGCCCTACTGTGTAATAGAAACTGGTAATCTATATAGCAAATTATAATTTACAAATTTCACCGCTGTAACGTACTAATCCTTCCATGTTATTTAAATCTACTAAGCCATAACTTTTAAAGTCACCTTCGTAACCTATAAACGTACCAGTCGTAGATTCTTTCTCAATTGAGTAATTAATTTCAATCATAAAATTACCCGTTTTACCAGGAACTGCAGTTAGCTCAGCATGATCTACCGTGTGAAAGGAGCCGCCGGTATCGTTTAAAAAGTAATGATTTAAATCCATATTCACTCCACTCTTGGTTTCATATTGAGCAGTAATTGTTCCGCTTGCCGCACTAACAGTCCCCATTAATGGTGACGTTATTCTCACCGTGCCATCAGCTTGCGGAGAGAGCGTAGGCATTGCCATACCCCCCATTTGCGCACATATTTTTTGACCAGCAACGGCACTCGTTGAAATGATGACTAATAAGCTCATAGCGGCTATTTTTTTTAACATATGACTTCTCTCTTTGAAGTTAACTATCTTATTGATAAATTTATGTACGTGTTGTCGTTTTCCGCTCACTATTCTATGTATATGGAAGAAAATATATGACATAGAAAAATGCTAAATAAGCATTTACCCACTTGGAATCTCTGCACTGATCTCATCATTGGTCATCGCGATCCCATTGAAATTCCATGATCCATCTACTGTATGAATCACATTCGAGTAAATATGCTCAGCGGGCTGTTTTCCGCCAGATAACTCTCTGATAATTTCAGTTGCCTCGGCAAAATGAGCCAGTTGAATGTCTCTTGAAGTAAAAGCAAAGGCAGGTACTTTCCATTCCATCCATACACCTGAAAATGCTTCTCCACCCGAAAAAGTCGAATTTTTAGGTAACACAGAAACATGTGCAGTTATATTGGGTGTCATAACTGTATTGCCTAAAAGTCCATGATGCTTAAGCATTGAATGAGTGATTTTTGAAATAGCATCTTTTTCAGAGCCAGTAGGGATAACGCCTTCAGTAAGAGTCAGTGTTAAGGGCATAGTGTTCTCCAATAGTAGTTACGATAATTGTTAGTGATGAATAGGTGTTGTTAGCAACGTTCGGTCTAGTCAGTAAATATAGAGGTCGTTATATTTTTAACTAGGCGCAACAATATATAGCGATCGTTATATTGTCAAGAGTTAATATAACGATTGCTATATTTATGGCGGTGGCACAGTTATACTGCATATATTCTGAGGGGTTCGAGTAGGTAAATGACGAAAGTAAGCAAAAAGCATGAAACTAGAAAGCGTATTGTCAAAGCGGCGAGTCAAGGTTTTAGGCGCAACGGTTATGCCGGTATTGGTGTTGATGGTATCGCTAAAGAGGCCGGAGTCACTTCGGGTGCCTTTTATGCCCACTTAGGTTCAAAGGAGGGAGCCTTTGAAGCGGCGTTGACGCTAGGCCTTGATGAGGTGGTTGCTGCAATTCCTGAGTTTCAACTTCAGCATGGTAAGCAATGGATAGAGGCATTTTCAGCATATTATCTAGGGCAGGCGCATCGTGATGATCTTTCAGCTGGCTGCGCAATGACCTCTCTCTCGCCTGAAGTTGTGCGTACAAAACCTGAATTACACGCCCTCTATGAAAACAAAATGGTCGAGATAGTTGCACTTATGGCTCAAGGGCTTGAGCGTGAGTCCTACGATGAATGTCTGTCAGCGGGGTGGGCGATATTAGGTGTTTTAATAGGTGGACTTACCATGACCAGAGCAGTGGAGTCTGTTAAAACCGCAGATCAAATTGCTAGCGCCACCACCAATGCTGCCATCAATGCAGCCGGGCAAACTAAAGCACTTGTCGCTCATGGCCACTAAAGCCGCGGCTTTGGATATTAACACTTTATTCGACTTCTTTATCCCCCGCTGGAAGGAATATGACACCGGGGGTTCAAGCGAACCTTTCCGGCCAAACTTAATAGGCGTGAGCGATCTCAGCTTCGGTGATTTGATAGTAACTGCGGGGCATTTTTGCTACTTCAATCATGACTTCATTGCGGCGTAAAAAAGGAGGCACAAAAGGCGCGTTATAAAAAGCTGATTTCACATTACCTAATGTACTAACTTCGCTGCCATTTAATGTCTCTATTAATTCTTGCTGGTAGCGTAAAAAATTACTCTGCGTCCAGCGTCCGGAATAACGCAGCGCAGCCATAGTTCGCGCTGGTATAGCTCTAGTGACCAAGCGTTTATCCAAAGGCACTGGAGCCGTCTCTAAGGAATATTTTGAGGGCAGCATAAATGCTATGCGATAGCCTGTGTCTTGACGGTCATATACCACCGGTGCGGTCATGGCGATCTTATTACTGCTGAGTGCTTGTTGAACGGGCTTAGTCATCGAAATATCTGATTGGTTTTCATTATTGCCGGTTATGTAACTGAATAATCGCCTGAACCCTTCATTAGCTGCTGATTTATAGGCAGTCTGATTTGCAACGACAGTTTCAGTTACGAGATAAGGATCGTACAGTCGGTATTCAACGCCATCTTCCTGATGGATGACGGCATAATTGGGTTGCTCTAAGCTCATTGCGCTTTCTCCTGCCAATAATGTCAGCGTCATCAAAACAATTGAAGAAAACAATCGGATCTTTATTGCTTTAATTAACATAACCAAGCCACCACAAGATAAATAACAAAATGTATATAACCTGTCTACGTATGTAAGGTTTGTACAGACCAATAATGTGGGGCAATGAATCTTCAATAATAAAGTAAAGTGAGTGGTCGATTTTCCATATTCAAGCGTAGAACCCTCACATCGAAACTAAAAAATCCATTGCTGTTGCGATGAAAAGTGTAGCCAAAAAATAAATAGTGGGGTCAATGCCTTTTTTCAACTTACATATTTTTTTATCATAATATGAATAAAAGGGCTTTGAATCCTTAAATTTTTTTATCCAATATACGTTTATTGCCTACGCAATATCTTAACAATACGGCTATAAACGATATCAAATGTTATCGATGAATTTGCGCTGCTTGTATTCAAAAGTTGAATAACCACTGCATCAATATCTTTGTGATAGCGTACAATACTTGAATAAGCCGGCCAACAAGGGGTAAGGGTATTTGGACAGAAGTGAGTGTTACAAAAAAAGCTGATCCGCTGCATTGTTCAATCCCTTTCCTAGGATCATACATTGTTAGTTTTAAATTTAGTAAGTTAGAGCTTTATTGCCAGGATAAGGATGAGGGGAAGGGGGGCAGTTTGGTTAGCGGCGCATCGAGTGCATGCGCCGCTAACCCACTAACACCTGGCTTAGAAACTGTAACGTAAACCGGCGACAATAGAGCGGCCTGCTTCTGGCGTAAAATTACGCAAGAAGGACGTGCTCAAGCGAATTTCTTCATCGGTAATGTTATTAGCTTTTACAAATAACAACAGCGAATCATCAGCACTTACACCTGACATGCGATAGTCCGCGCCTAAATCCCAACGGGTATAGCCTGCAGTTTCTGTTTCATTTAAGCCCGGCTTATCTTGCTTGGCAGCATCCATAAAACTTATAAACGTTGACCAGTCGCGCTGCACATAGCTGAGCTTACCACCTAAGCGGTGAGGAGGAAGACGAGGCACGTCGCCAGCCTTGTCGAAGTCACCACGAATAATATCTCCAAAGACGGTGAGTTCCAGTTGTCCGTTGGTTTGTTCCAATAATGTAAAGTGAGCTTCAAACTCCACGCCTTTAAACGAGGCATCCTGCTGCTCATACATCAATACGGGCAATTCATCCTGCTCCACACCGGTATTTTGCGAATAAATAAAGTCACTAAAATCATTATAAAAGACTGTCGTTTCAATACGGGCTCGCGTTCCTTGCCAACTCAACTTCATATCAATATTAGAAGATTGTTCGCTATCCAGGCTTGGGTTACCGATCTCAATGGATTGCGTCGCCGCATGAACCACGAATTCATCACCCGGCATGGCATCTACATTGGAATACAGTTCTTCAGTGACCGGCGCTCGCTCGGCGCTCGATAACGCCACTGAAGCTTGCCACTGCTCATTGATCTGCCATAAGGCGGAGGCAGAAGTGCTGATGCTGGTGAAGCTTTCATTTTTGGCCGAGTCAGAGTCAGGTTTGAGTTCGTCTTGATCCACTCTTAAGCCAAGTTCGTAGGTCCAGTCGCCATAATCAAAACCTTCTACTACAAACAAACCTAAAGCGTTTGAATCCGTCTGCGGAATAAAACTCTCTTCACCCACGGCACTAAAATCTCCTTGGCGCCACTGTAATCCAAACACACCATGCCAGCCCGCTATCGGCTCATGGGCTACTTCAACACGAGTTTCCCAAGTGTTGTTTTTAAAGGCTGTTCCCACTAGGCCGTCAGGCTCTATTTCGTTGTGCTGATAATCGGTATAACTCATCAACCACTTCACGCTGTGGATACCTTTTAATGGATCCTCAAGTTCTAAACGGCTGTCATAACGTGTTTGCTCCACATCTAATAAAATACCGCCTTCTTCTTCAGTCTCGAGATCATCAGTGGCAAGTTCGTCTTCGTGATGAGCATGGCCTGCAGAAGGAATGCCATAGCTGTTTTCCAGACGGCTCACTGAAACCCCGAACAAACCATTTTCAAAAAAGTAGCTTCCACCAATGGTTAAATTTTTCGTGCGCCCACCCGTATTATCAACATAGCCACGAGTATTTTCACGCTCTTCTTCCTCGTGATCTTCGTCAGTATGCAAAGAGTCCAGTGCCGCTTCATCGATAGCGTCACCTGGTATATCTATGTTATTCCATTCGCGATATAAACCGTCAATATGAAGGGCAAAATCCCCTTGACCAGAATCTAAACGAAACGCGGTAACATCGAGATCAGATGCACCATCGTGGCGATATTCAACACCACCGGAGGTTTCTTCGCGACGCACCATTGGGATGCGACTATCGATGACATTTACCACCCCACCAATTGCACCGCCGCCAAACAAGAGTGTGGCCGGCCCCCGTAAAACTTCAATACTGTCGGCCAGCAAAGGTTCGATAGATACTGCGTGGTCAGCACTAATATTAGAGGCATCGGCACTCTTAATGCTGTTTTGCATCACCGACACTCGCGGCCCTTGCTGGCCCCGAATAACGGGCTGTCCTACCGCAGGACCAAAGGAGGCATTTGCTAACCCTGGCTTATTAGACAGCGTATCGCCAATGGTACTGGTAGCGGCTGATCGCAACTCATCGCCAGTTAACACGGTGACCGGCAAGGCGGTCTTGGAAATCTGTTTATGGATAGGTACAGAGACGAGGGTGTGCTCTAGTATAGTGTCAATGCGCACCGGTTTTGGGTGCACCTCATGTGAGTCGCTAGTAAGCTGAGTAGTTGTTTGAGCAAAGCTGTTTGTTGTGGTGAGCATCAAGCTCCCACAGACAAAAACCACCGCATTAGCAGTGAATTTTTTCATGGACGTTCTCCAAATCAATAAAACGAAAGATTAAACGGTCTATTGGGAGAACAGAGGTGGTGCTCGAGCAGAATAACGGAGGGGGACTGCGACAATAAAAAAGGTCGCAGCAATACTAACAACATCAGTTAATAAAAAAAGTGCAGCCGGATCAATAACAACGGGCACGGCCTCATCAACAGAGAAGCCCCCGGCATGAAGCGCACACTCAATACCGTCATGTAGGCCATGCGTATGTACTGCCTCTAGCTGCACAGCACCCAGCAGCAAAACTGCGATCAGGACAATAAATCTTGGCGCATGCTGGAAGCGGCGAAGTAAAGGTGCAAACATCATAGTGTTACACATAAGCTGTTGTAAATAAGATGGCAATTGTATAGACGACCAACAAATCTGTCCAGATATGCAACCACTATCTTAACGATATCTTAATTATTACAGATACCCATTAACTTAAACGGTTCAATATAAAGTAGGCTGATACGATTAAGATACTTGCTTCATCTTACCAATTACTGATTATTCTTTTTAAAAATCATTACGTGTTGCTGTGGTAGATAACTATCTGTTTTTATTAGCGATAGCCCTACGGCAGCCATCTCTTTTTGAGCCTGCTTTTCTGTCATCTTATGTAATTTTTTAATAGGTACACTGGGGTCTTCGCCGCGGTATTCTACTAGCACAACACGGCCATCGGCTTTCAATGCCGCGGCAATATGGGTCATCACTTCTCGAGGGTAAGAAAATTCATGGTAGGCGTCTACGAGCAAAACAACATCAATACTATTGGGCTTAAGGTTAGGGTTTGTTTCGGTGGCTAATACGGAAGTGACGTTGGCAATATTACTTTGCTGCTTACGGTGCTCAATAATTGCCAGCATTTCAGCTTGAATATCGACGGCCATTATATGGCCTTGGGTGACACGCTGGGCCATTGGGAAGGTGAAGTAGCCGGTTCCTGCACCCAGATCGGCGATAATATCATCTGGCTTTAGTTGCATGTTAGAGAGTAATAAATCGGTTCTTTCTTCAGCAATTCGGTCTGGTCGCTCGAGCCAGCCAGCGCCTAAATGACCCATCACATGTGAGATTTCTCTGCCCATATAAAGTTTTCCAATACCATCACGACTAGGTTTTACGCTTTGGTAGTGAGATGTTTGCGGGTCAGCCGTTACCAAGGGTGCGCTCAATAAGAGTGCTAAAATTACATATCCAACTTTAACCATAATGAGTGTAACCAATAAGGGTATATTTGATAATATACGTAACTTATAGGGGCTTAGATGTGCGTTTATCATCTTTAGTGGGCGTTTGAGAGCAACTCAACATGAGGTGACGGAATGTTATCAATCGTGTGGGAAGTCCAATCTTGACTATTCTTAAAGAGAACCCTTTTAAAACATCGATCCTAAGAGCAGTTACCACATTATGAGCAACAACCTTATCAACAGTGAGTTTTCCCTTGGTGGACTAATGGGCCTATTGTCCAAGAGTGAAGTCAGCCACCTTCTAGATAGTAATCAGGGCGGCCTCTATAAACTCTTCCGTAATTGTTGTCTGGCAGTATTAAATTGCGGCAGCCAGATTGATGACAGTAAAACCTTATTGGATCAGTATCGCGATTTTGATGTCCGTATTTTACAGCAAGAGCGCGGTATCAAGCTTCAGCTAAGCAATGCGCCTGCTGAAGCCTTTGTCGACGGTGAAATCATACAAGGGATTCGCGAGCATCTTGCGGCTGTAGTCAGGGATATTATTCATGGTGCGCAATTAGTTAACCAATTTGATCTCAACAATAGCCACGATATCAGTGACATGGTGTTTCATATGTTGCGTAATGGCAACGTTCTGCAAGCGGGGCAAGAGCCTAATCTGATTGTCTGCTGGGGCGGTCATTCTATCAGTAGAGAAGAATACGATTACACCAAAGACCTAGGCTACCAACTAGGCTTGCGGATGCTTGACGTCTGCACTGGTTGCGGGCCGGGCGCTATGAAGGGGCCAATGAAGGGAGCCACCATAGGTCGTGCCAAGCAGCGCGGCGGTGCTGGCCGTTATATTGGTCTTACCGAACCCGGTATTATCGCAGCAGAATCTCCCAACCCGATTGTCAACGAACTGGTCATTTTGCCCGATATAGAAAAAAGACTAGAAGCCTTTGTCCGTTGCGCTCACGGTATTATTATTTTTCCCGGCGGTGCAGGAACAATGGAAGAACTACTCTACCTTCTAGGGATTATGTTACACCCTAAAAATACCGAGCAACCGCTGCCTATTGTATTAACGGGGCCTGCTTCATCAGCTGATTATTATGCCGAGGTTGATGCTTTTATACACACCACCCTTGGAGAAAAGGCACAAAGCCTTTACCAAATCATTATTGATGATGCGGCAGTAGTGGCTAATATTATGTTTAATGCAAAAACGAAGGTCCGAGATTATCGAAAGGAGTATGGCGATGCTTATCATTTCAATTGGATGCTGCATATAGACGCCGATTTTCAACGTCCCTTTATCCCTAGCCACGATAATATGAAAAGCTTGAACTTACACCGAGATCAGCCCGCTCACACTTTAGCCGCTGATTTAAGAAGAGCGTTCTCTGGTATTGTTGCGGGTAATGTTAAGGAAGAAGGTATTCTTGCGATCGAGCAGCATGGGGTTTTTGAAATAGAGGGAGAAAAAGCTATTACTCAACCGATGGACCGGTTATTAACTCGTTTTATAAAACAGCAACGGATGAAATTACCGGGAACAACGTACAATCCCTGTTACCGTGTTATTGCTTGAGCCTTTACTAAATTTTTAAAAAACCTCGGGCCATCTGCTTTTAGAGAAAGATCAATTATGAGCGCCACCCCTAATTTACACATCATGTCAGTAATCACTTTTATTGCCCTGCTGCCACCGGTCTACTACATACCGCCGCTGGTGGCGCAATATATTAGTTCGGACAATGTGTGGGTGACTATTATTTCGCTGGCGATTACTGTGCTGATTACTAACTATATCTCCTTGCCATTAATGTTGCGGGGTGTTGAAAAATGGCAGAGTCGGTCGCGATAGTGGAACTTTATTGATCATCAATTTAGGTGTAGTCGATCGGATTAATGGCGGCAGCATAGTTGACGTTATTATCGTTAGAGCCGCTGAAACCGATGGCACTCTTGTCTTAACTACGGTCTTAACTACGGTCTTAACTACAGCGCGGCATAGGTGATTAAATGCGGGGGTATTTTATCTTTGATCTGGTCATGTAATGCGGGTAATAAAGACCAGTGCGCGCCTTGTTTGTGGTGATGCGCCGTGTGGTAGCCGAGATTTCCAGTGGTGATATTATAAAAGCGATTTAGATTATTTCTGGATGCTTCAAATTCGTTGTCAGTACTCAACCCAGCATGATGCTCATAGGTTGCCCAGGCGGTGAGCAGTAAGCCGCTAATCATTGGCAGAATAAACAAGAACAAGGTTGCTACTGGTTTGAAATAAGTCAGAGTTGTCAAAACTGCTATAGTGACGAGGGTATAAAGGATGAAGGCCTTTTGTATTTTAGGAAAGCGCGTACCCACTTTAAAACCTCGGAAATAAGCTGTACTTGCCACTACTAAGGAGTATTCAATTTCGCCCATTATTTTACCGGACTTACGCTGCCAGCGACTCTCATCCTGTGTTTGATCCATATAGTTATGATGATGCCCTAGCACATGGTGTAGCAGCCATAGGTTTGTTGTCACGCCCGTATGCAGCGCATAGATTAATTCCAAAAACCTGTTTAGTGGTTTTTTCTTAAAGGTTGGAATGTGTTGGTGGTGGTGATTCCATGCGCAGATTTTGCCCTTAGGTATGATCATCACCAGCCAGAAAGCGGCTAATGCCCAAGTGTTTTCCACTAAAAAATATAAGCAGAAATCAACAAGACTAATCGTAATAATAATAGCAACAGGTAATCGATCGGAGGCGTACTTAAACACAGCGTAAGACCTAATTAAGATAGTTGGATGAGAATAGAAAGGCTTGAAAAGACGCAATCGCTTTCGGGCTTTTTATGTTTGCTGCTATGGCGATGGGCATTGTAAAATTCCGTGAAGAGCACGTAACTCAATGATCGATAGACTCGAAACACCCAAAAAAAAGTACTCCCTGCGTTCGCGGGGTAGGCTTTTGGGCGCGCCTTACTCTATAAACCAATGATTCAAAAAAAATGGTCTGCCCACGACAGCAAGTTGTGCAGTGGCAATTAGGGTCGGATACTATCATTTTTGGCAT